>JBOHXA010000640.1:0-8984 GCA_050737335.1 Limisphaerales bacterium
GACGCCGTGTTTAGCTGATCCGTCAGAGGTGGACAAATTCACCTGCAATACGCCGGAAGAACCGCCCAGACGGGCGACGGAAACCCGGGCCACACCACCATTTTCATTGATCCCGTAGCCCATCACATTGGTTGTCGCGGGAGTTCCATTGACGAACTCGGCAAAACCGGAGGCAAGGTTATCGTTGACGATTTCAAGGTTTGCATTGGTAATGCCGCCCAACGTCCCGCCGCCGCTGGGCGAGTAGATGCTCACGCCGACCACCCGATCCGATTGATTGGTATAATAGTTAATGAGCTGCACCTTGACATACTGGGGATTGGCGTCCACGAACTTCAATGTTCCATTCGTGGCATAATAATCCCGGCCGGCCACAGCCGTGCCGCCACCGGTGGCATATCTCAGGGTGACGGTTCCCGAAGAGCCGGGCGAGCGGGCCACGGTCAATAAGGCAAAACCCGCATTTTCATTTGTATAATAATAGTTCGAGGTAAAACTAAATTGGCCCGGGCTTCCGCTTGAATGGGTAATGGTTAAGGGGGCTGACTGGCTTCCCAAAGCGACACCCAGTGGAATGTTTTCGCCTTCAACCGTCGCCGGGTTGCCGAAACCGTTTGGGCTGGACTGACTCTCGGCATTTCCACCCAGGAAAAACACGTCATGGTCCCTGGGGCTGGCCAATTGCAGGTTCAAACTGACCGTGCCGACATAGCCATTGCTGATAATATTAATGACCGGGTAATCGCTTAAGTATCGCAAACCCGGGTTGACTGTGTTGGCGTTGTTAAGGATTCCAAACAAACCATCCTGGAGCATCCAGGTGTCCGGACCAGCGGTGTTCCAGGACACTCCCCAGACAGGAGCCGATTGACCCAGTGCGCCGAAGGTGTAGTCCACGCCTTGCTGGGCGTAACCCGGACCGGTGCCTTGCTGAATTGGCTCAAAGTAAACTGAGGCAACGCCCAAACCGCCGTTCTCACGCGAAAGCTGAATGAATTTAGCGCCGGTGCCGTTGTCTGCCGAATAATCAGGTGCGGTAAAGGTGACATCACCAGGCCCCGGAGTTGAGCCGCCGATGAGCCGGGCCACATTTGCGCGCGGATGAGGCGGGGTTTCGCGATTAAATGTCGTCGTGAAATTTGCGAAAGGAAGGCCGCCATCGCCGCCGACCTGATAGAACGAGCCGCCTATGATGATATCGTTTGTTTGAGATTCATCTTCAGGCGGTTGAACTGTTTCGACACCGATGGAAAACACCGCGTTGGGCTGGTCGAAGCCGTTGTCGAACAGTGGATCACCTGAGTAATAATTGTTTACGACACCGGCAAATTGATTGTTCGCAGCGTCCATGAAGCTGGTATCGAGCCAGCCATTGGGCAAAATCCGCGCGATGCCGACGCGGCGGGTTTGATTATAGGACGTGAAGTAACCGCCGATATAAAACGTGCCGTCATTTTGCAGGTTGATGCAAGAGACCTGGTCATTTGGGCCGGATCCGGATTCGAAACCGGCATCCACAGAACCGTCGGGATTCAATCGCGCCAGATAGGCGAGATTCTGGTCGGGACCGATGGAGGTAAAGTCGCCGCCAAGAAGGATGAGACCATTCGTTTGAATCGCCAGCGCATCCACCAGGCCGTTGGGGCCGCCATCCAAATTGTCAAAGCTGCCGTCCAGCGAGCCATCGGCATTCAAACGCGCGATGTTGTTGTAAGGGGTCCCGTTCACTTCTGAGAACGAGCCGCCAATGACAATTGCGCCGTTTGGTTGAACCGCGACCGTGTAAATGCTCCCGTCGGGTCCGGCCCCTGGATTAAAGGTCGTATCGAGTGAACCATCAGGATTTAAGCGGGCGATGTGATTGCAATTGGTGCCGTTGTAGCTTGTGAAATCGCCGGCGATGATAATCTGGTCATTGGTTTCAACCGCGACGGCCCAGACGTTGCTATTTGCGCCGTAACCGCTGTTGAACGTCGGGTCAAGGGCGCCGTTGGGCAGGAGCCGGGCGATGCCGCTGGCGAATTGGTTTGAGCAGGAAGTGAATTGACCGACGGCGATAATATTCTGATTGGTGTCCAGAGCCAGGGCATTCACCGAGGGACTTTCGTTGACAAACCCTCCGCCGAAGCCGACTCCTGGATTAAAGGCCGGGTCAAGCACCCCGGTGGTATCCAAACGAGCAATATAACCGACAGACCCGCCAGAGACGGCGTTGACGCTGTTAAACTGACCGCCAATGACCGCGTATCCATTCGTTTGCACGACTACGGCATTGACCTGTCCGTTGGCGCCCGGGTCGCTATCATTCGGATCACCACTCACCTGGTTGTTTTCCGCCATGTAGGAGGTATCCACCGCCCCGGCCGGCGGGGTGGTCATCAGAATCGTCAAAGTACAGGTGCTGATGTTTCCGATGTACCCGTCCATTGTTTGCGGTGTGACATTGACGGGATAATAAAGCTCGATGCTGATGTCCCGATTGAACTTGACCTCGCTGTCCTGGTTAATCGGGATCGCGATGAACTTCGTCGTGTTATCGTAGGCCCCCCAGGCAAGAGGGTCTGGCGATGCCGCGGAATTCATAAAGTCAGTGCTGGCGGCATAGATTCCATTTCCCGGATTGTCCGGCCGAGCGTAGTCCGAGCCTGCCTGCGTTGTGAACCAGTCGTTGGCATTGTCAATATTGAGCCGTGGAAGATCGTCATCTATTCTCCAATAAACTTCGGCGGAAGTTTGGTCAGTGTGATGCGGACAGGTGACGCCGACATAGGCGATGCCGCCGGCATCATTATTCACTGTTTTGTCGCAGCGGAGTGTTGACCTTTCAAAGTTGAAGACATTGTTTGTCAATGCATTATAACCATTGATCCCAAATTGCGGGGGTATGGCGTAATCGTTATAGAGGCTGACATAGGCGACAGCGCGGGTCGGAGAGATTTGCGGGACCGGGAGGTATGGGTCTTCGTTTGGATCCAGGCTTGCCCCCGTCATGACCAACAGGGCCAATGGATTTGCAAGGTTTGCCGTCAACTCATTAAATCCAAAAGGAAAGAGAATGTCATAATTCATCTGGTAATCGTTGAACACGGCGGTTTCCGGCCCTTGCGGGAATGAAGTGCCTAAATAGGTGGAAAGGACATTAGTTGCCGTCAGATTTGTGTAATAAAGGAAATTCGTGGAATCAACAATGAGCGGGCCATTGGGACCCGTCGCGGAATTTGTCGGAAGAGGGATGCTATTGCTGATCCAAAATTCGTTGGTGAGGATTTCGTAAGGGAGAAGACTCGCGAGCGTATTATTTGTATTGATTACAGTATTTGTATAATAGGCGATGTTTGGCGCCTGAAGAATACTAAGGTTGGTAATGAAAGGCAGGCCATTGGTAAAAAGGAAACTTGTTAACACTCCATTCGAGAAGCTTTGTTCCAAAAGCGCCGAACTCAAATTCGTCACATTAAAAAAGCCCTCAGGCCCACCCGCCAGAGCGGCTTCGTAGGGATTCAATGGGTCCTGGACGTCATAATTCTGATACACCTGGGTAGTATTGAAAACCGTTGTAACGCCGTTCGTGGTGTAAGCCAGGCTCCCATTGGTCTTATAAAAATATGACATCGAATTGGTTTCATACGTCACTGTCGTGGTCCAGTTTGTGTACCAGGTATTTGTAAAATAGTAGCTAACATCGGCCATGCCGTCGGCCCCGCCGATGCGGGTAATGGTCACGCGGGGGCCGGCCGTGGCGCGCATGTCCGAATGCAGCGGTGTGTTTTCTTCATTTTGGCTGAACTGATAAGCGCCTGAAGTGAATTGAAAGGTCCCTGAAGCGGGCGTGTTGGTTGCCTGCACCGCCCAATCCAGGACGACGGCTCCTGGCAAGCCTCCATTTTGCCCGTTGACATAAACGGCGATATCGTAGGTTTGGCCGGCGGTTGCGACGAACTCCATACTGCTGTTCTGATTTGTTGCCGCGTTGTTTCCCACGTTATCATCAGCGCCCACAAAAACCAGGTTGGTCACGCTGTTTCCGGTCCAGACCGCAACAACCGTGTCTTGCGGATTTCCCAACTCATCCATGCTGCCGAACGTATTAAAGGTGACGTCACCATTTTGCGGCGCCCGCCATTGATACCAGATCGAATTTTCGACCGCGATCGGGCCATTGTCGCTGGTGTTGACGATAGGCGTCTCGTTGGTTTCCATCGTGGCGTTGATATCGGTACCCGAAGCGGAGCCGGCGGCGGCATTACCGAGGTTTATAGCGTTGGTAAAATCATCGTTTACCGGGGGCTGGGCGTTCCAATTGAGCGCATAATTGCCCTCTTGCGCCGCATTGGTGACGCCCAGGGAAATGTAGTAGTTGGTTCCCGGTTGCGCCAGGAAGGTCACGCTGCTGTTGGGCGAAGAATAGCGACCGCCAAAGTCATCGTAGGTATTGGCGCAGGAAGCAACGAGGGTAAGGTTGGAAACGGAGGATCCCGTCCAAACGGCCAGCACTGTGCCCATCACATTGCCGAACTGATCGGTGCTGCCAAGGGTGGTAAACGTTGCTTCGCCAGGGGCGGCATTGGTCCATTGAAACCAAACGGAACTGGCTACGGAAACCGGACTGCTGCCGACCGGGGAAGTGATGGCGACTTCATTGGTCTCGCCCGTCTCCAACGTTGCACCAATGTTGCTGCCATTGGCGCCGCCAAGGGCGCCGCTCAGAACAATCGCATTTGCAAAATCATCGTTGGCCGGCTGGGCCATTGCGGTTACGGCCAGGAGACAAAAAACGGTCGCGGCAATCGCGCCGGCGGCTTTCGTTACCGTCCATTTCCGCGTCACATTGTTGCGGCGCGTCAAAGTGGATGCGGCGATATCCCTAACCATGTCATTCGAACAGGCGCTGAAAAGGAGGGCAGGCGCTTTCGGGCCCCGAAAGTTATTCATAAGCTGTACTCAAGTTATTACGCGCGGCGTGCGCGTTGAATTGCATTTTACTTTGTCTGTATTGGCCGGTTCTGCGGCAGTGTCTATAGTATCTATTCTCTTAATGCCCGTAAAGCACTTTCTTGAAAATTTTTTATGGTCCGTAAAAACTCGAATTGCGCCAACGTACGCCGCCAACCCTGGCGCTGGCCAGGCGGTGTCAATTACCTTAAGGAAATGATGAATTGGGCGTTACAATCACGCGATAATACGAGTCCGGCGCCGATAAATTGTACGGCTCAAGGACGGCGTCTGAAATGGGCCAGACTCCCATTGGCGGCAAATTAGTCGGCGACACAAAATTGGTCAGCAACAGCCAATCCGACCGGACCAGGTTGGTTGAATAGTAAACGGCATTGGTGGCGCCGGGGAAGGATTCCCACGTCAACCGCACGCTCTTTTGAGGCACATTGATTGCCGCCAGCTTGAAATCCACGCGGCTGGCTATCGCCCCCGGCTGTGAATTTTCAACAAGGCCGATATTAAGGTGATTGGTGGTCGAACTGTAAATTCCCACATATTGCGGGATCCATACCAGATGCCCGCCATTCAACCCATCCAGAAGATATGAAACCTCCTCGAGCGGCCCGCCGTTGACCGTGGCGGAGGAGACGGCGTCCGCGTAGTAAATGGTCAGGTTTCCGGCACCGGGGTTGTTGTTGAACTGGAGGGTCGGAATGCCGGCGCTGCCCTCCCGGTCAGCAAGGCTGGCAAAATTCTCCAACACGAGCTGGTCCACGTAAATAGCGTTATTGGTGGTGGAATCAGGCGGGCCGCTGAAATAGAAGCTGCTTTCCGGGGCCTGGGAATTCAGGATCAACTGCCCGATCGCCACGTTGTTGGTATTATAGCCGATCGTGTTGGTTCCGTAATCCAGGCCGGCCCAAATGCTGGCGACTTGCTTGTTCGGCGCGGGTGTCACCAAAGAAATGCTTGTACCCAGCAAATTGTTCAACGGCGGCGTGGTGTTGGTGGGCAGGAATGGCAGCATCAATCCGTTGGCCCCGGTGCCATTGGTCGCGCCCACAGCCCATACATTGGCGTTGCTCGCCCCGCCGTCCCACAAATAATTGGTCACCTGCAAGTCCAACGACCTGCCCGCCTGCAAGGCAATATTACTGGCGATCAGCGTGTTGGCGGTGAAGGAAATGTCGCCGCCGGCCGTAATCGAGCCATTTGTCAGCGTCGTGTTGATGGAGTTGAGCAGGAATGAGCCAGGGCCGTTGGAAATCACGCCGCCATTCAAAAAGTTGGTGACCCAAATGGTCGAGCCAAGGTCAGAGAGATAACCGTTGTTGATAATGGCGCTATAAGGACATGAGGCCGGCGCAATATTGGTCGTGGCGGCAATGCTGTCCACGCCGCCGGCAAGGGCCGCGCTGCTCCACGCCAAATTTGTAACGGTCGTGGAGACAGGGATGCCGTTGCCCACGGTACCGACATAATTGGCGCTGGCGGAAATAACCACGCTACGATTGGTCACGTTCAACAATCCGGCCACGACGACGGAACTGGCGAAGGTATCAGAACTATAACTTGTGCCCGAGCCGGGTCCCCGGTTAATGGCAGCGATTAAATTGCTCATTGAGCCGTTGAAATTCGGTCCCACTTTTACCTGATAGGGGATCCTGTTATTCAGGGTCTTAACGAACTGGTAACTCGTGTCGAGAATCGTAACGGCGCCACCGGCGGCGATATTATTCAACGAGTTGGATTCGGCCAGTGTTGCGGCAGCCTGAACCGCGGGAACCGGCTGGGTGATATTGGTCACAGACGCGCTGCTGACGAAATCAGAGAAATTGGGCAAACGGATGGCCCCGGCGTTGTCGAGCCAGAGGAGATTTGGGAATGAAACACTCCAACTCCAGCTATAGGGATCTGCGTTCTGCATGTCCAATTCGCCATCCGGCGAAGTCCCTGTGCCTCCGAAATAATTGGTGGTCAGGGTGAGGCTTCGGGCATTGCAACGCGTCGCGCCAAAGATATTGAGGATATCGCTGATGTCCACATTGCTTGCGCTCAACGTCAGGTTTTGCACCTGCGGCGTGAGCGATGGAACCAGGCTGGAATAAACGAGGGCCACGCGGTAATCCCAACTGACGCCGTTGATGTCCGTATTGGTCCAGCGCGTGCTCCATTCATCCAGCGTGCCGCCCCATTGCGGAATAGGATCCGAGGCCAATAAATTGCTGATACTGAGTGGGTGGGGATACCCATTGGTCACGGCAAGGTTGATGTCCGAATAGGGCGAGGAAATCAAAGCGCCAGGGCTGCCGTCAAATTGATTGGTCGCCGTAAGAGATAAATAGTTGAGACCCTGGATTTGCGCCAGGTTCATCTTTAAGTCGCGGTTTGCGGTAATCTGGACGCGGGAGGGCATGTTTGTCAACGCGCCGCCGGGATTGCCGGCGCTGGCATTGGTCCCGACCGTTGTTCCGGTCAAGCTGGCGTTGAAATACTCATAGATGACGTTCGAGAGAACGTTGTCGTTGAAAATATTTTGGTAACCTTCGGACGTGGGCGGTCCCAGCCCCGGATACGGCGAACCCTGGGCCCAAAGGAAATTAGCGTAATCGCCTTCGTCGCCATTGTTTGGAATCGTGCCAATGGTGAGAATGTTCGGAAGATTTGTGCCCTGGAAATAGTAATGAAACAGGTAAAGGTAATTTGTATTGACCGTGTCGGTCACTGGATTGAGGTAGGTCCCGTACCATTGGAACAGGGCGCCCTGACCATTGAAAGCGGGCGACGCAATATAAACACTGACCGGCACGTTTGTGCTTTGGTTGACCAGGAAAACGGCCCGAACCAGCATGTTCGAGGGACCTTCCTGAACGACATTAAAATAAGACGCAGGGAAAGCCAGATTCAGGTTGTCCGGCGGCAGGGAATCCGCGTTGGTGGCCGTAAACGCCTGGGAAGGAACCATTACTCCGTTCGTGCTGAAATCGAATCCTTCGCCTTCGGAATTGATCGTCGCATCCACATAGTTGGAGGTGACCAGTCCCTGTTCCAATGTCAGCACCGCATGGCTCAAATCCACATTATCCCCCGTTAGCTGGATCAACCCGTTCTCACCAACAATAATGGTTCCTGGACAGATGATATTGGTCGCCCAGACCAGACATTGCCCGATGTCAATGGGGAAAAAGAAATTTTCTCCATCAAAACTAATCACGTTATTCCCATCAATCACAGATTCGCAACGGATTTGTCCCGAATTGTGAAATGTGCCCGCCTCGATGTGTGGCAGGGTATTAGTGGTAAGTGTATCGAATTGAAAACCGGCGCCAGTGCTGTTGAAAATGATGTTATCACCGTCAATGTTGGTAAAGGGACTGTCCGCGGTCATGATGCCGGTGTTAAAACCGCTGCTGTTGTTGGTGTAGTTGACGGTATTTTCCGGCTCATAAAACTGCGGATCCAGGGATTCCTGCTGAAAATTGACATTGAACTGGTTTTCATTGTCGAAATTGGACGCGTCAATAGGAGGAGGCGGCGTTCCGGGAATAGTGTAATAGAGGTCGGAAAAGTTTTGATAAATGGGGTCGGTCGCCAAAGCCGCGTTCGCGAGTCCAAACACCAGGGCCAAAACCGCCGCCGCCCCGCCCAATAAGCTGAAATCAACGATTCGAGATGGAGGATGGGTAGAATTCATGCCAATTACTGCGACGGCGGCTGGTAAATGTTGATCGGATAATTTATTGTCACGGTGCGGCCAATCGAATCCGTCAATTCGATTGAGATACTATATGTTCCGTAGTTTTCGCCCACATTAACCGCATTAGCGACCGGAGTGCCTGAGAGGACGCCATTGTAGAAGCTCAACCCCTCCGGCAAAGGCGCCGCATTGGTCATGGTATATGACCCGGATGCGCCGGAGGCGGTGAAATAGATGGTGGGATAGGCGATGGTGTTTGTGCCATTTGGCAGCGCGCTAATAGGCATCCCGCCATCCGGTTCAAGGGACGGGGTTATCGTAATGACCAATTGGCTTTCGAGGTCCTGAAGGC
>JBOHXA010000641.1:0-2624 GCA_050737335.1 Limisphaerales bacterium
TCCCTGATCCTGCCCTCAAATGTAGAAGCCGTTCGGAGACAGAGATTTCCCTGTCGCCAGTTTTTAGGGGCATGCTCATCAACTTTCACCCTGCCCACGACGGTTCGTTCATTTCCGCCCAATGTCACCTGTTTGGTTTCGCCGGGTTTGATGTCAATGGCCCCCAGCATTTCATTCACCCAACCGTTTCCTTCGGGCACCTCCCTGCTCAGCTCGTGTGTGCCCGGTGGGATATACGTAAGCACGAAACGTCCCTGTCCATCTGTTTTGGCCTGATAGGCATTAAGGTCAAACATTAGAGGTGAAATGGAATTGCTGGCGACCACACCGCGCCAATCAACGATCTCAATCATCTGGTTCGTTCCAGGGCGCGGGCCCTCGCGCAACGTGCCCTCGATTTTGGCCCACGGCTGAAGGACGACACGCGGAGATTGTTTCAAAGCACCAACCGCCACCCGCGCAAATCCGTCGTCGCTGACGGCGATTACCGTGTCAGCGCCTTTATACATGGGCAGAGAGAAATTTCCATTTTGGTCAGCATGCACGATCCAGCCATTCTTCCAGCCATTGTAAGAAACGATTGAGGCTCTCCCCAATTGCATAAACTGCCCCCTAATGTCCAATCCAACCTGGGCGCCTGCCGCGGGAGAACCATCCGGCAGAATGAGTGAGCCATTGATTTGAACGCCGGGAATGCGGACCGGCGGGGGCACAGGCGTTCCGAAGGCAAAGCTTTGGGGCTGCTGGCGCGCTGGCGCAATGACATCCAGTTGCAATGCCTGGCCGGGCTTTACTGTTATTTGCTGAAGATTCACGTATTGCCATCCGTTCTGGTTGAACGGCACCGGCGCGCGATAGGTAAGCTGAAGATGGCCTGCCGGAACTCGATCAAACTCGAAATGTCCATCTGAGTCGGTGTGGGCGGCGTTGTAAATTCCGAGCGATTGGCCCGCGGAATCCGGCGTAATGAACGCCAAGTCAAGGGTTTCGTTGGCGCCGGGACCGTTCGGACGTTCCAATACGCCTTTGATGCTGCCGTACGGTTGGAGGATGACAAGATGGTTCGCAGCCAGAGCGGACACGGACACTTGCCCAAAACCCTCCGGTGAAGCCGCCGCGACCGCGTGCATTCCAATCCGCGGCCGGAATGCAAAACGGCCGTCGCGGCCCGTTTTGAGTAGAATCCCCTCTTCCGGTGGCCATCCGGGTCGCAAATGGCCATCGTAATCCAGGCTTGAATTCCGCGTATCCGGGCAAAGCAGCAGCACCTCGGCGTTTGCCGCCGGTTTTCCATCCGGCAGCCGCACGATGCCGCTGGGTCCGTTGCCTTTTTGCAAAGCAAAATCGGCATTTGTTTGCTCCAACGGCGTTAGGGTGACCGATTGCGGCAAATAACCCTCGGCCTCTATTTTAATAACGGGCTGCTCCGAGCGCCTGTCCACATAGACCGTGTAAATGCCGTTGGTTCCGTTGGCTGCTTCACTCTCGTCCCAACGGATTTGGCGCCAGGTCAAATTTTCATCACCGGGCGTTACGCAAAACTCCTTGAGCGGCCTGCCGGTTTGCGCATCCGTAACGCGCCCGGAGACGACCCAATCCTTTGAATGATCCATCTTTCCATTTGCGCCGACGCCTTCCAACGGGAGATTCTGTGGCCATTCCGATTCGTCCGAACCATAGTTCTGAGGCTGGGGGGCTTTTCCACGCTCGAGCAAAAATATTAAGTTGGTCGTGTCGCCATCCACGCGGCCCATCAGCCGCCCTGGATTCAACGTGTCATAGCTGGCATTTTTCGGCGACATATGATAGCCCCGCACACGGACGCTGAGAGAGTATGTTTCCGCGGGAATGTTGCTCACATCAAAATGTCCGTTCGGCGGCAGGTCCACTTGAATGGAGTCCCATGCATTGATTCGGTTAATAAGCAACCGCGTATTTGACGGCACGGGTTTCCCGTCCGCGAGGACAACCTGACCGGCGAGCCGATGGCCCGGCGTCACGATTAGGTCGCCTATATCTGTCTCGGAACCATCATCTCCCACTTGAACAAGACGGCTCGGGATGGCGCCAAACGGCGCGAGCGATTTCATGGTTCCGCAAACGTCGTAATTCACGTTTGGCGACAGATTTAAAAAGAGGAAGCGACCGTCTTGACCTGTGCCAATGACGAGATTTGCAAAACTGCTATCCATCGTGCGGTCTGCCGAGACGACGCTTACATCTACATTCGCCATGGTTTGCCATTCAATAGCACGCGGCCCGCGATGGCCACACCCGGTGTGAGAGTCAACAAGTGTGCTTCGTTTCCGCTGGCAAGCTTGGTGAAATCACGGTTGGCATAACCTCGCGCGCTAACGCGCACGTCCATCATGTCGAACGGCTTGATTGAAGTAATGACGAATTTGCCCTGATCATCGGTTACCGCCTGCGGGTCAACGCCGTCAAGCCGGCCCCAAACACCTCCGCCATTAAAGTCGCGAATGCCGTGCGCCTCGACCACGGCGCCGGCAATCGGCACACCATTTGTATCCACCACGCGGCCGTGCAGACAATTGCCGGCGGGCGCGGACGAAAGCTCAATCGGGGCCAGCCGGAATGTCACCGGTCCTTTTGCCGGGTCGATT
>JBOHXA010000642.1:0-17005 GCA_050737335.1 Limisphaerales bacterium
GCTTCGATGTTGTGAAATTTTTTCTTGTCGAGTTTGACCGGACGGTTGGTATCGCCCAGTTCCACAAATTCGCCGTCGGCGCGGGCGCGGACGAAGCCTTCCCGGGCCAGACGTTCGAGGACGTCACGAAACTCGCCTTTTTGGCGGCGCACAACCGGCGCCAGGAGCATGACTTTGGTTTTGGGCGGCAATGCAAGGATTTTGTCCACGATATCGCTCGCGCTTTGGGGGACAATGGGCACGCCGGTTTCGGGGCAGTGTGCCTGGCCAATATGCGCGTAAAGCAGGCGCAGGTAATCGTATATTTCCGTCGTAGTGGCAATGATCGAGCGCGGGCTGCTACCGGAACTGCGTTGCTCGATGGCAATAGCCGGGGAGAGGCCTTCGATAAAATCCACATCCGGTTTCTGTAATTGATCGAGGAACTGGCGGGCATAGGCCGAGAGGCTCTCGACGTATTTGCGCTGGCCTTCGGCGTAAATGGTATCGAAAGCGAGCGAGGATTTTCCGCTGCCGCTCAAACCGGTAATGACCACCAGCTTATCGCGGGGAATCTGAAGCGTGAGATTTTTGAGGTTATGCTCTCTCGCGCCGCCAATACGAATCAATTCTTTGCTCACAAACCAACAACCCAAAATTTTTCGACTAATCCAAACCCCTATAATACCCGAAGTTTTTCCGAACGCAAAGAGGGGGATTTAAAAATTTTCGGGGTTTTTTGGCGCAGGCGCTGGCAGAAATGCCTGGATAATCAGCTCGAAAACGGTCCAATTTACTCCTGTTGCAACGCCCTTGCGGTCATCTCCGACAGGAAAGGCGTTTTAGCCTGCGCGTAATCGTCCATGGTTGGCCAGTCCTGTTTCGCGAGGTCGCGCTTCAGGGCTTCATAACGGCGCCGGTCCTCGGCATTGGACCTGAGATGATTCCGAAAGGCAACCATCCGGCCAATTTCAACGCATCCGGAAGAAAATATGTGGACGTGGACATCTAACTCTGGAGTCCTTAGCATCCGGTGCTCATGCCAGTCCGGCTCGCGAATCCGTGGAACATATCCGGCCGCCAGCAACGCCGGTAGATAGTCCGCTTCATTGCTTGAATCCGCCACCGCAACCACGATGTCAATGATTGGCTTGGCTGCAAGCCCAGGTACAGCCGTGGACCGATGTGCCCGATGGAGAGGGCTCTGGATCCCAAGGCCCGCCGGATGAGCGAGGCGTGCCGCCGAAATATGTGTGGCCAGGATGGATTATAGTCCACTATAACAATCTTGCGCTTTTCAATTCCGCCAATGAATATCTCGCTCATACACAAACCCTGGCCTCAAGCGCGAATTTCAGCAGTTTGTGGCATTTGGCTCATCAAGTTAATGCGTCAAACTGCTTTAACAGCGTCTGCCAGTGACCGCACGAATTGGCTGGTTCGCTTTATCAGGGATTTTGACTTTCCATGCTCAGCGATCTGATTGACAACAGCGCTGCCAACCACGACCCCGTCCGCGTTCCGCGCGACCAATTCAGCCTGCGCGGGATTTGAAACGCCAAAACCTACAACGATTGGCAGTTCGGTATGCGCGCGGATTTTGGCCACCTGGGACGCCAGATTGGCGGCAATTTGTTGTTGCATGCCCGTCACTCCCTCGCGCGAAACGTAATAGATAAAGCCGCTGCCGCGTTTGACGATAAATTCCATCCGGTCTTCAGGCGTGGTCGGCGCAACCAGGTAAATGTTGCACAGGCCGTTTTTCTTCATCAGGGCTTCGTAATTCTCTGATTCTTCGGGTGGCAAGTCCAGGACGAGCAGGCCGTCCACTCCCGCGTCCGCGGCGTCTTGAATGAATTCGGGCATGCCGACTTTATGAATGAGATTGAAATAGATGTAGAGAACTATCGGAATGGCCGACTCCTTGCGAATGGATTTGACCGTTTCCAGGACTTTGGGCGGCGTGGTTCTGGATGCCAAACCGCGCTGCGCCGCCAATTGATTTACCAGGCCGTCGGCGAGCGGGTCGCTGAAGGGCACGCCCAATTCAAGAACGTCCACGCCCGCCTTATCGAAGGCCAGAGCCAATTGCAGCGTCGCGGCAAGGTCCGGGTCTCCTGCGCCGATATAGACGATAAAGCCCTTTTTGCGCGATTTTTTAAGGTGATTGAACTTCTCGACGATGCGATTCATTCGGGACAGTTTCGGGGTTGAAAACCGAGGTTTCAAGTTTGAAGTCTGAGGGCGGCGTCTGAAGGATGGCCTTTGGGCACAATCAACAGATGCCTCGATGTGGATTTTTTTGGGCCTTGGGTATGCAACCATGAAGTGAAGCCGAAATCGGCGGTTTTCCATGGAAATTGGACAAAACAGGAATTGATTGACAAGCGGCCACCCATAACCGAGCGCGGAAGACAAACGTCAGACTGACTAATTTTATCATACTTTTTTGGTTTGACATACTTTTTGTTTCTGGTATTACTTTAATATGATTACGAAAACTGCTGATACAGTATGCTTTGGAACAAAAGGTCAGGTCGTAATTCCTCGACGCCTCCGAACAGCCTTTGAAATTGAAGAGGGGACTCGGGCGGTCGTCCAAGCGACGCCGGAAGGGATTTTAATCAAACCGGTTACCGCAGCGTTAATCAGGCGGGGTCGCGGTATCCTCAAGCGCAAGACCGGCGAAAAGCCGTTTGCCGAAGAGTGGGCGGAACACCAAAGGAACGAGAGGGACCTGGAGGATCGGCATGCCCGTTAAGGTTCTTGACAGCTTTGCGCTGATTGCATACTTTCGCGACGAACCCGGGGCGCCGGCCATGGAAAATCTTTTGATACACGCGGAAAGAAAAGGCGCCCCGTTTTATATGTCCGACGTGAATTACGCGGAGGTTAAATATTCAGTTCTCAAAAAGGACGGCCTTAAAGCGTGGGACGAAGCCGCAAAGATTCTCGAGAGTCTCCCAATAAAATACCAATCCACAAGTCGCGCGTTGGCCGACTCCGCGGCTGATTTCAAAGCGCGATTCAAGTTAAGTTTGGCAGACGCATTTGCCGCCGCGCTGGCGAAAGAGAAGAAAGCCGAGTTGGTCACGGGCGATCCCGAGTTTGGTTCGTTGGAAAATGAAATAAAAATTCACTGGCTCAAACCCTGAACGGATCCACCATGAAGCCGCAATGGCGCTTCAATCAAAGGCGCGCGCGCGACTGGATGCGAGACCCGTGGACACTACATTGGAATCTTCTTTTTTTGCCATTAAACGCCGCAGATTTCGATGCGCAAGACCGGGGCGCGGCACAAATCTTTTCCACCTGCCAAAAATTTAAAGCGATCTGTCAAAGAAAAATGGGCCGGAATACAGGCAAATTCCGGCCCTTTTAGGGGGTGACTGGCGCTGGTTGAATTTGCGCCGGCAAGTTCTGCAACTGTTTTAGCAACGGATGTGCCGGGTCTGAAAAGTCGGGAAAGCCCAATGATTTCCATAAAAAGTGACGACGTTGATTTCACCAAAAACTTGCGGCACGCAAACCATTTGAGCCCGTTAGCTGCAATTTGCAATCCACGGAGCCGCGACTTTTAGGGAGACGGTTCGGGAAACCATCGCTGATGTCATACAATCTCTGTGTTTAATCTGCGCACACCAGCGAAATGATTAGTGCCTGGGCGCCAGCGCGCCCTGCGAGCGCGGCCCATCTTCCCACTACTACGGCGCGGCATGCACATTTTTTTATGTAGAAAGTGAAACGCGCAACGAGATTTGCGTTTAGGACGAAATGTGCGAATTTGTTGGGGTTTTTGAGGTTGTTGGCGGTGGTGGCGCGCAACGAGATTGGTTTCGCGCGAAGGCTCGGACCAGAATGGTGCTCTTGCTTATCAGCCAACAAAAACATGTTCCCGGTGGTAACGGATGAACTCAGGATCGGGCTCCGCCACTTTTTCCGGCAAATGGATGGATTTTCCTTCAAACAATATGAAATTTTGTTCCAGAGACGGCTGTGGCAGGTAGCTTCGCAGGTTCTTGCTCAATATAAGGTTATCACGCCGGTCGAACCACAGTGGATACAATCATCCCGTTTCGGAATCTGGACTCACGTTCGTCTCCAACGGAAAAAGAGGCGTTAGAATCCCCGGAGGATGGTGCTGGTGCGCGGTGGCAGGCCGGGGGCCGGGACGCGCTCGAGGACCACATATTCGATGCCGAACTTTTGGCAATACTCGCGCTTGCCGCCTTTGTCGCCGTCTTCGTTCACGGCATAAATGTCGGGGTTGAGGCGTTCAATTTCCGGGGCGGCGTCGAGCCAGCCGTGGCCGGTGGAAACGAGAGCCTGAGTGACGTATTTAATGGAGCCGACGGCGTAACAGCGCTCCCTCTGCGCCAGCAGCGGATGGCCGGCGCCTTTCAGCAGCCGGACGTTGGAGTCGTGCCCAATGATCACAAACAAATCACCGAGGGCGGAAGCTTCCTCGAAAAAGCGGACGTGTCCGGAATGAAGCCAATCAAAGGCGCCGGTCACGATCACTTTCTTTCGCGCCCTGGCAGAGGTGGCATCCGCCTTAAGAGGACCGGTGCACGGCACCTGCTCGCGCGAAGGCGCGATCCCTGCGCACGAGGCGCTCGCGCTCCCCTGGCGGAGGGGGAAACGATTCAGTTTCTCGCTCGATACAATGCGATAAAGAATTTTTTTGTCGCGGCAAAAGGCCTTACGCGCGGCGTTTGGCCACGGCTCGCAATCCGCCCAAATATCGGCGCGCAAATGTTTCGGCAACGCATCGGGAGTTTCCGAAGATTTCAAAATGCGAACCTGGCTGACCCAGCGGACGGCGGACAAGAAATAATAACGTTCGGCGAGCGGAAATTTGGGGACACAGCCGCAGACTTTTTTTGCCAAAGCATCGGGCCAGAGCAGGACGCTCAATTTTCCAAGCCGGGATGCAAGTTCGAGAAAGCGCAAATCGCGGGCGCGGAGGTCGTCGAATGCTCCACTAACGACGATATGTTTCGGCGCGTTGCTCATGCCGGGCGGGAGACTCGGATTGTGGATTAACCTGGCAGCGGGTTTCTGGATTTTTGGATACATGGATTCATGGCAACGAAAGCCCAAGGTATAAAGCTCAAAGTCCAGAATCCTATCGTCTCTGCAGGGCCAAATTTTCTTTTTGGCGCGTTTCCGGACGCATTGCTTCCGGCTAATTGCCTTGGGTCGCTGCGCGGCCTTTCCGATTGCCGAGATTCCCGGGACCAACCATTTAGGATGAGTTTTGGCGGGCGACTCATGCCTGAATTTTGAGGGCGAATGCGATTTGACAGGGCATTTTTTGAGGCAATTTGAGATGGAGGCCGGCTTGGTCGCGGGCGAATTTCAATTTGCCACCGCCGAGCAATCGCACGCGGCCAATTTTGCCGGGCCAGTTTCCTGAACCGGTGGCAAGCGATTTAATGGTGACGGTCCGGTCTGACGGAATGGCCAAAACAATGGCATACAAAGTTTTGCCGTTTTTGGATTGCGTGAAACGGATGTCCCGGGGGGTGAAGGGCTGTTGCTGCACGTCGCGTTGGCCGCCAAACCGGCCTTTTTCCTGGATTTCGGTCGAAGGCCCTTCCCCGTAGATTTTCCACGGCCGCGTCGCGTAAATGGCCTGGCCATTGATCTTCAGCCACGCGCCGATGTCTTTGACGATTTTAATTTCATCACTGTCCGGCATTCCACCGCGTTGCAAGGGCACGCTGAGCATCAAATTGCCGTTTTTGCTGACGATGTCGGCGAGCATGGGGATGACCATCGCCGCGGTCTTGTAACGGTGATGCACAAAGATGGCGCGGTCATAATGCCACGAACCGATGCAGGTATCGGTTTCCCAAGGCTGCGGCAATATCCCGAGCGCCCGGCCGCGTTCGATATCATAAACCTGCGCCCGCCGTTCCATGTCGTCAAGATGCTTGTCGGTCATTACTGCTTCGTTCTGACCGTGATGCCATTGGATGCTGGTATTGTAAAAATGCGCGGCGAGATTCAGCCCGACTTCATCGGTGACACCGTGAAAGGGCAGTACGTCGTCATCGAAATAAACCATATCAGGCCGGTAATCGTCCCAAAGCTGTTTGACGCGCTTGAAGTATTTTTCCATGTACGCGGCATCGGGAACACTGCTGCCCTGGGCCGGGTCCCAGTCCCAAACCAATTTTTTGCCGGGCTTATGGTTTTGGGCGTACAGGGCCTGCGGATCAAGGCCGTCCCACCATTTGCCTTTGCCGTCGGCCGCCGTCAGTTTTCCGTCATATGGCACGCCGGCAAGCGGGCCGTTGGTGTCGGCCCCCTGGGCGACTTCGTACCAGGACCACGCATGGGACGCATGGACGCTGACGGCGAAGCGCAGCCCGTTCTTGCGGGCGGCAGCGGCCCAACCACCAATTAAGTCCTTGTGTGGGCCGACGTTGACGGAATTCCACGGCTGATATTTGGAATTCCAAAGGTCGAAATTGTCGTGATGAACGGCCAACGCCATAAAATATCTGGCGCCGTTCTTTTTGTAGAATGCCAGAAGCTTGTCGGGGTTGAAATTTGCGGCCTTCCACTCATGAATTACATCCTTGAAGCCGTTTGTCGAAGGATGGCCATACTCCTTGAGATGTGATTCGTAATCGGCTGTTCCCTGGATATACATGAAGCGCGCGTACCAATCGCCGTGCTCAGGCTGGCATTGCGGTCCCCAGTGCGCCCAAATGCCGAATTTCGCGTCGCGAAACCATTCCGGGCAGTGATAATTCGTCAAGGAATTCCAATCCGGCTTGAAAGGGCCGCCATCAATGGCCGGCAACTTCAAAGAATCAGTTTGTGTTGTGGATTCGGCTTGCTCATCCGTCGTCGCATGGAAGCCAGGGCGGGACGATCCCGCGCGGCTTTGTTGGGAACCGACCGTGAGGGAAAGACACAAGAAAACAGAGATAACTCGAATTTGTTTCATAATTTCATTTGGCAATACGGACATTCACTTTAATGGAGCCCGGCACTGGCCGATTTGAGACCACTATGAGATAACCGCCACCACAGCCCGAATACATCGCGCCTGGATATTGCTCCTGGTATGCCGCCAGCCATGCTTTCAAGTCCAATTTGATTTTCGGATGGCGGACCACGTTCGGCAGCAACGCAGCCCAACATTGCATCGTCGCGTTCAGCGATGCGCCCAGGGCGCGGACATTCATTTTTAGGATGGCATCATAACAGTCCCGTCCGCTCTGCCCAAGCCGGCAAATCCATTTTCGATCGAGATTTTTAACGGTCAATGGATTGTAACCCTCCGGTCGCGGTTCGATGGGCAGCAGATGCAAGACCCTTTCCAGCCACCGGGCTGCCTTGGGATTGTTGCAGGATTCGATGTGGACGGGGAAGAGACCCCCTTCGTGATTGAAATCGTAGTCCAGGCGGTTGACGCCCGGATAAATGAGCCCGATCATATCCTGCGAGCCGCTGGGCTGGGAGGGTCCCTTGTTTTCGCGGTGATAAAGCTCGCGCACGAGTTCTTCCCGGGGGCGATCCGGTACGTTGCCATTCCATAATTTCGTTGCCACAGATCGGGTGCCGCTGGCGATGCCGGAACGGTCCATGGGGCGGAACGACGGTTCAATTTGCACGACCACCATTGACCCGGGCGGTTCGGGATTTTTTTTGGAAATGAACGGCTGGTCAATCCAACCGCCAGCCAATTGCAGGCGATGCGGGATGGCGCCGAGCAGGCGGCCAAGTTGGGAGGTTTTTTGCATTTTTTGCAGATGCATTCGGCGGCGTCACGTCAATTAAAAGCGAATCCGGACAATTAAAGAATTAAAAAAACTCGATTCGGTTGGCCGCCGCCGCTGAAGCTATGGCCGCCAGGCGGATCGAGCAGGCGTTTGCCCAGCTGTCGCGCTCGTACGGGCTTTCAGCCCTTGCCTGTCTTCAGTACTTCGTTCCCGGGAGCGTTGCCCCAAGGTTGGCGCGGAAGGCGCCGTTGACGCTACAGCCACCGGTCCTGCCGGAGGCGGCAACAGCTATAGCAACGGTAGCTGGTTTGGTTCGTCCCGACGCGCGTCGCGCTTTTGGACGAAGGTTTGCAGGGTTTCCATATCCGCTGTAATGACGGTTCGTTCGAAGGGATGGGTCCGCTCGCAAAATCGCGCACCGAGAAAAGTCAGAAAGGCCTCGGACGTTAACCAGAAATAATTTTCCAGGCCGTCAAAAATTTCGGAGGCGCGCGCGCCGCAATTGAGCGTCACGGTATCCGGAAGCGCGCCTTGGACCCAGCCGGCGGGAATTTCGGTGACGGATTTTGAATTTGTCGCGAGCCAAAGCAGTCGGGCAAGCGCGTGATGGAGGGGCCGGGCGCTGCCATTGAGCGGACCGAAACGGCGCCATGCCGGTTTGGGGATTTCTGTGATGCCCAATTCCAATCCTGCGCCGTTCAGGAGCCATACAATGAACCGAGGTTTGCCCGGCCAAACGCCGGCGCGGTTGAATCTGGGTTTGAGTGAGCGCAGAAGCTTCGACTCGCGCCGAAGCGCGGCGGCGTCGTTGGCGCAAAACTCAAATTCAATCCGTGCGACTTCACGGACCATGCGCAAGTGCCGGCGCGGCATCCGGTCGGGGTTTGCGAGGCGATAGTTGTTGAGGCGTTGTTTAAGGTCCCTGGCTTTGCCAATGTAGAGCACGTTATCGCAAGCGTCTTTCATGAGGTAAACGCCGGTCCGACGAGGCGCGTGGCGGAAGAATGCCGAACCCAGCCGCTGATCGAGCGGCGCGGGGTCCGGGAATAGGAGCACCTGTGCCATTGCGGGGGCAAGTATGCAGGAAATGGGAAAAGTTGAAACGTTGAAAGGATGGACACCGCGTGTCCGGTTGATTTCCTTGGGGCGGCCCGCGAAGTTTTAACTGGTTAAACCTCAAAAAGCTGAACGCAGTATCCGGCAGGGCCGCGCGCGGCGCGCCGCCCTGCCATGATCCGTTAACTACTTAAAGACCGTTCACCGAATAGACGGCGTAGCCCCTGGGCGGGGCCCAAACCTGGACGTTTCCGTTGCTGTCGCAGGATTGATTGTCCGGCGCAACGTTCTGTCCACTCACTGTGGAGGACCAGGCATAAGCCTTTAAGGTTTGATTTTTCAAATAACTGTTGCCTGTGGTCACGGTGTAGCCCTTCCAACTGCTTGGATTGGTGTTGATGACAACGATGTATCCCGGCGCGGAAGCGGAATAGCCATAGCTGCCGTAGATCAGGCATTGGGGGTCGCTGCTTTCGAGCACCTGAATGTTCGGGCCGCCGGCGGCAAGCTTTTCGCGGCACCAGACCAGCTGGGCAATCCCGTTGCCCCATCCCTGGGGGGAGGCGCCGCCGCCATGGGCCATGCCGTAGTTGAAATAATCCTCCCAAAAAATGCAGGGATAGCCCTGATAGGTCAGAATAATCGCATATGCGATCATCTTATCGGTGGTGATGAGGTCGGTGTCGTGGTTGGCGCAAAAAGTCACCGCTTTGAAGGCGTTCCTCGACGCGAAACAGTCCTCGGGATTCAGGATGTCGGCGAGATTGCCGCCGCCGCTGGTGTCGTCGCAGAAAGTCTGCATGGTATAGTAGAGCGGGAAATCGAAGGCCGAGGAGTTACCCACCGTGTTGACCCAGGTATTAATGTTATCGGAGCTGTCCCAATACTCGCCGACCGAGAAAGTGGGACTGGTCGCGTTGTTCATGTCCTCGACGACGGAGGGATGATAACCCTTGACATAATCATAGCGCCAGCCGTCAAAGCCTGCGTTGTTGGCGTTTTCGAGCCATTGCATCCAGGTCTGGATATCAGATTGCGAAGAGGCGCAACTGCCATAGTAAATATCCGGATAACCGCCAAAGGTGCCTTCGTCGCTGTATTCACAGAAATTAGGATGGAAGTTTTGCCAATGCCAAAGGCATTTACCGCTGGCGACACCGGCGAAATCAGTATAAGAATTTGTGCCGGTATAACCATTGTACTCGCTCTGGCCGCCGGAGCGATGGTTCAACACCATGTCGCCGATGCAGGAAATACCCAGCGCCTTGTAGGCGGCGATGGCGCTTTTCAACTGCGCCTGGGTGCCGAAATGCGTGGCCGTGGTCCCTTCCTGGTTCAATTGCCCCAAATCATAATAGTCGTATGGATCGTATCCCATGGAATAGCCGCCGCTGGCGGACTTTTGCGGAGGCGGAAACCAGATGCGGTCAATGCCGTAACCGCCGGCCATGTTCGCCACGGACGATGCCTCCGACTGCATGGTGGGATACCATGGGCTTGGACAATTCCAGTAAAAGCCTTCCATCATGACACCGGCAAAAACCGAGGACACCGACAGGAATACCGCGGCAAGCAACGCCACCACGCAGCGGGAATGCCTGGGCATTTTGAAGTAATGCCGATATGGGGAAACGTTTTGAACCCGGACAGAAGCCCGAGACACGCGTATTGTGCCTTTCATACCAATCCTTTC
Organism: Limisphaerales bacterium; assembly: GCA_050737335.1. Taxonomy (GTDB): domain Bacteria; phylum Verrucomicrobiota; class Verrucomicrobiia; order Limisphaerales; family UBA11358; genus UBA11358. The sequence continues at coordinate 10,471 of JBOHXA010000642.1, forward strand.
CTTTCCTTTTTAGTTATGAAGCGAGTTGTAACGCTTCAATCCCCCCAAGAAGCCAATTTCCCGGCGCCCGATATTGCCGTTGAATAATGCCTGGATGCCGATTAATCATTTCAAGCCAAAATTCAATCCTCCAATAAACTGTAATACTTATAGCAGATGCAGTTACGCAAACCACCGCATGTTTGTGCGGTCGGGTTCCACAAATACACCAGACCTGGCGGCTCCGTACGGAACGGCCAGCCACTCAACCCGTCTTTCGAGGGGGTTGAAAGCAACGGCATTTAAGGCCATGCTGTTGCTTCCAATGCAGAAGATACTTTCGGCCGCGTTGCGCGGCTGCTTTTCAATTTTTGCGCTGGCCGTTTCGCTCGCGGCAACGGCTCCTGTGTTGGCAAAATCGTTTTATGCCGAAAAGCTGGATGACCCGAGGGCAGTTTATGTCGCGCCGTCAGGCGGCGATGACACCGCGACCCTCCAAAACGCGATCAATCAAGTCCAGGAAACAACCCGGCAAGGAATTGTGTTTCTAGCGCCGGGAAACTATCGTGTCAGCAATACAATTTATATTTGGCCGGCAATCCGGCTCATCGGATACGGCCCTGAACGGCCAGGAATTATTCTGCCGGAAAATTCTCCCGGTTTTGGAAATCCGTTGCATGAAAAAATTATTTTTTATTTTGCCGGCCGCCGTCCGAGAAATGAATTTGACGAAGTTCCGGACGCAAATCCAGGAACGTTTTATTCCGCGCTGGCGAACTTCGACATCGAGATTCAAAGCGGAAACCCGGGGGCCGTGGCCGTTCGCGCGCGTTACGCGCAGCATTGCTTTCTGGCGCACATGGATTTAAACATGGGTGACGCGCTCGCGGGCGTTCACGAGGGCGGCAATGTGGTTGAAGACGTTCATTTTTTCGGCGGCACACACGCAATTTGGACTTCCAAACCCTCGCCCGGCTGGCAATTCACGCTGATCGATTGTTCCTTTAAAGGCCAGCGCGCGTCCGCAATTTTTGAACACGAAGCCGGTCTGACCTTAATTCGCCCGCGGTTTCAAAACGTGCCCAAGGCTGTGGAGATTGAAACAAACCGGGTCGATGAGCTTTGGGTTAAAGACGCGCTGCTGGAAAATATTTCCGGTCCGGCATTCTCTTTTGGCATGGAAAAAAGTCCCCGCACCGAAATAAACATGGAAGGAATTGTTTGCAGCAATGTTCCCGTGTTTGCCGCGCTGATTGATCACGGAAGAACATTTGGCGCTCCGTCGAGGATTTATGCCGTTCGGAGATTTTCACACGGACTTGAATTGGGCGGCCCCGGCGCGGAGCCGGAAATCAAAAATCGGTTTGAGGCAAAACCGCTTGGGCGAATGCCCCGGCCGATTGCCTCCGATTTGAGTCCCTTGCCACCCTGCGGAACCTGGGTGAACGTTCGAGACCTGGGAGCGAAAGGCGATGATCAAACTGACGATACCGCGGCAATTCAAAATGCCATTGACAATCATCGCGCCATCTATTTTCCGTGCGGCTTCTACGTAGCGCGCGACACGTTAAAATTGAGGCCGGACACGGTCTTGATTGGGCTTCATCCGGGCGCGACACAAATTATTTTGCCCGACGGTACCGCGGCATTTGCCGGCGTTGGCCCGCCAAAAGCGCTGCTTGAGGCGCCCAAGGGCGGCAGCAATATCGTCATGGGGATCGGCCTCTACACCAGCGGTAATAATCCGCGCGCGGTTGCGGCGCTTTGGAAAGCAGGGGCGAGCTCGATGATGAACGACGTGCGATTTCTCGGCGGCCATGGCACTCCGCTGCCCAACGGCTTGCGCGAAAATCCCTACAACAAAGATCATTCGGCTGATCCGAATCCAAATCGCCATTGGAACAGCGAATATCCGAGCCTGTGGATTACGGATGGCGGCGGCGGGACTTTTCTGGACATTTGGACGCCGTCCACGTTCGCGCGGGCCGGCATGGAAATTTCCGACACGACGACCCCGGGCCGCGCGTACCAAATTTCCATCGAGCATCACGTCCACAACGAACTGATTGTCACGAACGCGGCCCGCTGGAGCATTTACGCACTACAAACCGAAGAAGAGCGCGGCGAAAGCGGGCTTTGCCTGCCGATTGAAGTCGCCGCGTCACACGACATTACATTTGCGAATTTTCACGGTTATCGCGTCATCAGTTCGTATCAGCCGTTTCCTTACGCGCTAAAAATTTCTGGTTCGCACGACATTCGGTTCCTGAATTTCCATTGTGACAGCAACAGTAAAGTTAATTTCGATTCCTCGATTTTTGATCAAAGTCATGGTATCGAACTTCGGGAGCATGAATTTGCCTGGCTGGACATCTCCGGCAAAATTGCCCGTCCGAAAATTCGCAGGACGTCGCGGGTTGTCGCAAGCGGCGCAAAAATTGAAAAGCTTGCGGGTGGATTTTTAAACATTTGCGGCGGCGCAACGGATTCCGAGGGGAACTTTTATTTTGCGGATACACACCTGCAGAAAATTTATCGCTGGGATTGGGCCGCGCGGCAGCTTTGGACGAACGCCGTTTCGTTCCGGCCGGTCAACCTCGCGGTGGATGATGCCGGAAATGTGCTGGTGATTGCATACGACGATTCGGTTTATGCGATCAGCCGGGACGGCAAAATCTCGGCGCTAAAACCACAACCGCCCGGGACTTTAAGGGGCGCGAAGTTATTTCTGCCAGTCAGCGATTGGGCCCTTAATCGTGACGCGCTTTCGCATCCGACGGCGCAATTTGTTTCCCCGGACGGAACGGCGGTTCTGCCCGTGGGCGAAAGTTTCCTCGAAGGCGAAACAAGCTGGGGCGTGCCATCCAGCCCGCAAATACGCGCCTTCGGTCTGGGCCGCGCCGTTCCAGGCAAATGTTTTTATGTCACGGACGAATCCCATTTGCGCACCTGGAGCGCGGACGTTCGTCCTGACGGCAGCCTGGCCAATTTCCGGTTGTTCGCCGAAAACGGCGGCGAAAGCGTGACAACCGATTCGCAGGGAAATGTTTATCTCGCCGCCGGCGAAATCTACGTATATGCCCCGAATGGAAATTTGATTGATACGATTGAGACGCCGCGCCGGCCCATTCAGATTCTTTTCGGCGGCCACGGCGGCAGGACACTCTTTATCACCGCGCGCGATTCGCTTTACGCATTGCCAATGAAATTTGCGGGAGGGTAATGGTTGCGAAGTTGGAAGTTTTTTTGGAGCCTGGCCGAGGGAGCCGCGATGCAGACCGCTCATTTCGCAGCCTCAATAACAATTGAGCCTTTCTTCAGGCCCCTGGCCGAAGCGCACACTTTGATTTTGCCGGACTCGCTGGTGGCCCGCACAAAAGCAACGCATTCACCTTCATAAGCGTGACGTTGGGCAGCGTGAAACGGCTCATGGCTGGCGTTATTGCCGTTGTCCACCGCGGCAATTTCGCCCGGGCCCGAAACGGTGAAGGAAATCAAATCGTTCGCGCGAGGAATCTCAACGCCGGACGAATCGGTGATCTTTGCGCGCACTTCTGCCACGTTGTCAAAACCCGGTGGCAGCGTTTGCGTTTCCGTGGAAAGCACGATCTTGGATGGTTTGCCGGCGGTGCACAGTTCGTCAGTGGCCAGAACGTTGCCCTTATCGTCGCGCGCGATGGCCTTCAGCGTACCCGGTTCATAACCGACCTTCCAAATACGCGGCGAAGCGTCGGCGGGCAACGGTTGCGAGCCGAGCGACTGGCCATTCAGAAACAGCTCCACGCGCTTGCAGTTGGAATAAACCTCAACGGTTTTCTGGTGCGGCCCGGAATTACGCGGGGTCCAGTCGGCGAACACGACCTGGGTGTATCGTTCGGGGCCGCCATAACCCGGATCCCATGGCATGGCGTCGTTGGGTGCGAGGCGGCGCGCCATATACACCATCGGCCGATCACTCCACCAGCTTTGCCGCTCAAAGGCCACGGGCTTGGGCCGGCCCGTCCGATCAAGCAGGCCTGACCCGTTTCCGATTACCGGCCAATGCCGCGATTCGCCCAGATAATCTATGCCGCTCCACAGAAACTGGCCGGCGTAAGGCGGATTGTCGCGCAACGCGATCCAGGATTGGCGATCGTGCCGGTTTTCCGTGCCGAGGATTTTGCGCGTCGGCTTTTTCGCGTGCGCGGCCAGAATTTCATTCTCACGATAATTTTGTCCTACCACGTCCAGCATATCCGCGAGACCATCGTCGTAATCGTGGCTTGCGTTGGGTCGGAATAACGCCATGGTCACGGGCCGTGTCGGGTCGGTCTCATGGGCGACTCCGATCAGGCCTTTCAAAATGCGTTTGGCGCGTTCCGCATGCGGCGTGTCATGGATTTCGTTGCCCACGCTGTAAATGATGACGCATGGATGGTTGCGATCACGCAAAATCGTGTCGCGCTCGTCAGTGTGCGACCATTGGTCAAAATACAAATGGTAATCATATGGATTTTTGCCCACGGTCCAGCAATCGAAAAATTCGTCCATGACGAGAAAACCCATCCGGTCGCACAAGTCCAAAAAGTCCGGCGCGGGCGGGTTGTGGGCGGTACGAATGGCATTGACGCCGAATTTCCTGAGTTCGCCCAACCGCCGCCGCCACACGTCCAGCGGCGCCGCCGCGCCGAACGCGCCGCCGCCCGCGTGCAGGCAAACACCCTTGATTTTGAGGTTTTTTCCGTTTAACCAGAAGCCGGTTGCTGCGTCAAAATGCGCGTCCCGGATGCCGAAGCCATTTGTTATCTCGTCCAAACATTCTCCGTCCGAAACGATTTTACTTACGGCAAAATATAAGTTCGGCTTGTCCAGGTCCCAAAGTCGTGGATTAGCCAGCTCGATTTCGCATGTGATCTCGTCGCCACCGTGCCTCAGAATCATGCCATCCGTTGCCGCGGCGCCGGCCGGTCCACCGTCAGGGCCAATCAGCTCTGTTTGGACAGTGAACTTGAAGTCGCCGGCGGAGTCATTCGTCAACGCCGTTTCAATTTTAATGGTTGCTTCATTGGATGAAATTTTTGGCGTGCTGACAAAAATCCCATCGTGCGCGAAATGGAGCGGGCCGGTAACAATAAGCCGGACATGGCGATAAATGCCGGATCCGGCATACCAGCGGGACGCCGGCTGTTGTGAAGTATCGCAACGCACGGCGATGACATTGTCGCCGCCGAAAAGCAAATGGTCCGTCAGTTCATATTCGAAACTCACGTAGCCATACGGCCGATGGCCGAGGTGATAGCCATTGATCCAGACATCGCTGTTGGCCATGACGCCGCCGAATTCGATGAAGACACATTTTCCAGCGTCAGCGGCAGGCAATGTAAAATGTTTCCGATACCACCCCACGCCAGTGGGAAGAAAAGCGCCCGCGCCACCGGCGGGATTGGTTTCGCAAAACGGCCCGGCAATGCTCCAATCGTGCGGCACATTCAATTCGCGCCAGCCAGAATCGTCGAATTGAATTTGCGCCGCGCCGTTACTGGCGGCATCGCCTTTCAAAAAGCGCCAATCAGCGTCGAAATTTTCCGATACACGCGGCGACCCCGATGCTGTGCGCGAGAGAAGGCCGCACAGAATTAGCGGCAGCAAGGCATGACGGGAAAAATTCATATCCTGTCGTTTTTTATCAAGTTTGCCGAAAAAGCGGCAGCATGGGAAGTCACCTAAACTGTGGATGTGGCGATGCTTCAATTTGCGCGCAGCAGTCGCCGTTTGGCGGGGCTATCTCTGTTTCGCCGGATCAATCGTACAGCTTCGCACGCAGCCCGGGCACTGAACTACGATTGATCGGCGCTGCCACGAGTCCGAAAGCCGCAATAGCAACTATGAACCGGCGCCACGTTCCAGTCCCATGGAACGCATTCGCTTGCGGGACGAATTTCCATTTTGGCGGTTCCCAAATCCTGAGTCCGGCTGCTCCCTACGGGTCGTTCTGTGCAAGATGAGATGCCAGTCCATTCCTACTGGTTCTGTGAATCGGGCAAATGCAGATGGTATTTTTGCCGAAACGCGCTTGGGAGATCAGAAATATCAATCTCGGTCATCCCCAACCCGCCGCCCTGAAGCGTATAGCTGATAACGATTCCACCTGGATTGACGTGTTCGACGCGCGCATCGTTATAGACGGTCCCGCTGACGGTCACAAGTTCATCGCGCGGCTTCTGTACCGGTGCATGCCGGTGCATTTTCGGCGCCGCTGGTGAATGCGTTTTAATTGATACTGCAGCCGTTCGAACTCTCACAACAGGCGCCAATTTGGTCGGAATGATAATGTCAGTCGGAGCCATGTTAGCCGGGGGCACGTTTGGAGAGATGACGGTAACTGCGAAAGGTTCATTATTGACGGCTACAGTAGCCGGAGCTTCACGAGTGGTCACGACCGCAACTGGAGCGGCGGGAGCTTCGTTTGTGGACGCTTCAACTGTCGAAGCGGAAGCAACAGGAGCCTCATTGGTGGAAGCGATGGCAGTGGGGTTGGCAGAACCTTCATTTGTGGAAGCAACAGCGGTCGCAGCCT
>JBOHXA010000643.1:0-8487 GCA_050737335.1 Limisphaerales bacterium
TCATAGAGCTGCACGGGCGTGCCCGAGACATTTGGGTCAATGGGTCGCAATTGCCCAATGAATGCGGCTTGGTTGTCACGCTGCCACGCATCCGCTTTGGGAAAAACCTGGATCAGGAATTGGCCGCTTTGGCTGATGAATTGGTCGCGCAAAGCCGCGGGCAAATCATTCACAGTCAGGCTCGATGTGGTATTTTGCGTTTTAAATGAATCAAATGTGGCGCGAATGTCGTTGAAGAAGGCCTGTTGGAATTCACCGAGCTTTTGGGCGTGGCCGGCCAGATCGGAGGCAGTGCCGCCAAGCATCGAGGTGCGAAATGCTTCAATGGATTGGCGCAGGAGAACCAGTTGACTGGAAAGAGCCGGATCGTTGGTTCCAATTTGCTCCAATGCCGCGCCGCAATAGCCATAAAGGGAGTAGAGCCGGGCGCTCAGGTCATCCAGGTCCACCGGGCGCGTATCAGCGGGACTGAAATTCAATGGCGCGACGGTTTTTTTGATGGCGTTAATCAACGGCAGCTTTTTGACCTGGTTGGATTCAATGAAATTTTCGAGCACGTCCAGGGGAGGTTCAATGTCCGCAACGGTGGACAATTTTTCGATTTTCTTTTCCATCGTGATCGTCTCATCCAGGTTGCTGGCCAGCAGGGCCGCCGGAATGAGCGATTGCCCGGATGAATGAAACAGCAGTTGTTCATACACCACCGACGAAAGCGTTGGGCTTTGCATTTGCATCAGATTGTAATCAAATTTGACTTTGCCCATGTGAATTTCGCGCGCGGCCAGCGCTGAAATCCCGAGCGTGATACACAGGACCCAAAACGGCCGTTCCAGCCAGATATTTTCGATGCGGGCGCGAGTAACGTCCTCCTTCACGCGCCGGTCAATGACGTTTTGCCGTCCCCGCAACAATAGAACCGGCAACATCGTCATCATCACCGTGAAACAAAGGAACAGGCCCCCGCCGCAGATGATTCCCATTTCCTGGATGCCCCTGAAGTGGGTGAAGATCATGGCAATGAAGGCGCCGGCGGTCGTGAGGGCGCCGGTGAAAATTCCCTGCCCGGTAAAAACAATGGCCTTTCTTAAGGACGTTTTTTTGAATTTGCCATGCCGCAGTTCTTCCTCGTAGCGCGTGATGAGATGGACGCCAAAATCAATGGCCAGCCCGATCAGCATTGGCACGAAGGTAATTGTCAGCACATTCAAATGGCCGACTGTGAGCGCGGCAAACGCCAGCGTGTAGGACAAGCCCACGATGAGGCAAAAAGCCGCCTTGATGGGCCGCCCGGTTTCGTTATAGCCGTAAATGAAGATGATGCTGCACAAGACCAGGGACAGGATGCTCGCCTTTGTGGTGTCCTTTTGCGATTGGAGCATCTGGTCATAGTCCAGAACCGGCTCGCCGGTCACGCCCACGTTGACGCCCGGCACTTCAACCTGGACTTCCCGAATCAACTGCCGCAGCCGCTCGATCGCGTCGCCGGTCACGTCTCCGCTCGGCCCGCCAGAAGCGGAAAAGGCGCTTTTCATCAGCGACCAAATGGTCGGGAGCGTATTGGCCGATTCCACCACGGGCGGATGGGTGGTCAGAAGGAAAACCCGGTTGGTATCGAATGTGACATAAATATCCGAGAAACTATTTGTGCTGAAGAGGGAAGCGACGCCGGGAGAAGGCGGTTTGCCGGAGGTATTCATGCACATATTCGCCTGGTCCAGAATATTGGCCAATAACGGCAACGCTTGAATCAAGGAATCGGTTTGCGAGTTTGTTCCGGCCGGAGCCGTGCGGAACATGGTGTTAACCTGCTCGAAAAAAGTCGGCAGGTTCGATGTCTGGGTGAATTGCATGATGAACGGCAACTCACCGCGCAGCGTTGTCTCGATCGAATCCAGGTCGGCGTCAGGAACGAAATACAAGGCCTTGGTTCCCATGGCCGCAAGGTCGTGTTCGTAAAATACGTCCTGAAATAAATTTGTCTGCGGGATCATTTTGGCCGCCAGGCGCTCGATGAATTGACGGTTCTTTTCCGGGCTGCCGCTCTGGGCCACCACCAGCAGATCATTGCCTTGCTCGGGAAAGGCCTTTTGGAGAAGGAGAAAGTTGTGCTGGTACTTCAGGTTTGGCGATACCAGATCGTTTTGGTCGGGGTCGAATTTGAGAAAGACAACGGTGATTATGATGCAGGCCAGCGCCAGAAAAATTTGGGGCCACAAAAACCAGGACGGTCGCCGGATGACGGCCATCGTCAGCCGGCGAAGCACCCGCGCGGTGAGCGTGTCAGCGCGTAATGCCTTCATCAATCCAGGAATTCAGCGTTGGAGAAGACGTCCTTGACGTCGTCGTGGTCCTCAAGCGCGTCAATGAGCTTGTTCACGGCGGCGCCGGCGTCGGCGTTCAAGGGCACGGTGAGGGCCGGCAACGAAGTGATTCCGGCGGCCTCGCTCTTGATTCCAGCGGTTTCAATTTTCTTATGCACGACTTCAAAGTTCGCCGGTTCGGTTAAAATTTCAAATCCTTCGGTGTCGGTCTTGAGGTCTTCGGCTCCCGCTTCGAGGGCCAGTTCCATCAATTTGTCCTCATCGGCATTTTCCTTTGAAACGATGATTTGGCCTTTGCGATGGAACAACCGGCTCACGGACCCGGGGCTGGCAATGGAACCGCCGTTCTTGGTCACGAGGCTGCGGACGTCCGACGCCGTGCGGTTTCGATTGTCGGTGCTGACCTCCACCAGCAGCGCCACGCCGTGCGGCCCGTACAGTTCGTACGTCAAATCCTCAAAATTTGCGCCTTCGCCGCCGCCAACGCCCTTTTTGATGGCCCGCTCAATATTATCGGCGGGCATATTCGCCCCCCGGCATTTGAGCAAAATCATGCGCAGGCGCGGGTTCATGTCCGGATCGCCCCCGCCAACTTTGGCCGCGACTGTGATCTCGCGTCCCAGTTTGGCAAAGATTTTCCCGCGCTTGGCGTCAATGGCGCCCTTGAAATGCTTCACCTTCGCCCATTTGCTGTGTCCTGCCATGTGATGGAATGCTTACAATTTTGCCGTTTCAGTTCGCGCCGGCTTCGACAAATACAGCCGTGCCGTAGCAGATCACCTCCGTTATGCCCTGCGCGACTTCGGTCGCGTCGTAGCGCACGCCAATGACGGCGTTGGCGCCTTGCTCGCCGGCGTGCGTGAGCATCAGGTTGAAGGTGTCTTCACGCGCGCGTTCGCACAGGCTCGTATAAAGGGAGATGTTGCCGCCGAAGATGCTTTGAATACTGGCGCCAAAGTTGCCGATCACCGAGCGCGAGCGCACGATGATTCCGCGAACGACGCCAAACGACTTGGTGATCCGGTAACCCGGTATGTCAAATCCGGTCGTTGTCAATGGATGGGTTAGACTCATAGGTTCGAAATTGAACACCAGCGGGAGGGTTCGCAAAAGCGAAAAATGGCCTTGTGTGCGATTCTCCATGAACCATTGACTGGTGGGCCGGGCAATGAGCGCGGCCGCACATTTGTTCCCCGAAGGAGTCAGAGCGGACTCACGTCCACTGCTACGCCCCCCCTTTTTCGTAGCAGCGTCGCGTGAGCGCGCTCCAACCAAATTCGAACGGGCTTGAGAACCAAAACCGGGAAAACAGGGCCAACTCATGTCCACTGCTACGCCCTCCTTTTTCGTAGCAGCGTCGCGTGAACGCGCTCCAACCAAATTCGAACGGGCTTGAGAACCAAAACCAGGAAAACAGGGCCAACTCACGTCCGCTGCTACAAAAAACGAAGTTCATGTCCCAATGCATTCGAAAAATCGAAACCCGGCTCCCCATGAACCGTGCGTTGTCGGCGGCGGCCAAACCGTCATGCCGGCGCCAAAAATGAAAGCGCGGGCAAATTTCGTAGGACCACAAACACCAGCGCCACCACGAGGAATACCCACAACGCCGCGGGCGGAATGACAAAGCGCGCCGGTTGGCCGCGCCGTTGCCGGTCCAATAACCAGATTCCCCGCCCCGCCAGCGCGGGCAGCGTCAGGACAAACAAGGCATTGTCGCGCAAAGCCCTCAAAACGTTGCCGTGCAACAACTGGTACGACGCCCGCGTCGCGCCGCATCCGGGACAATAGAGGCCGGTCAACAGATGAAATTGGCACACCGGATAAAAATGGTTTTTTGCGGGGTTGAAAAAATAGAGGACCGCCGCCCCGGCAATCGCGGCAAACGCCACCGTGACCACGGCAAAAAGCGCGAGGAAGGGTCGCCGCTGATGAATTTTTGGTGGAACCCCGGATCGCGCAGTCATGGTTTTGGCGGCATCTCTTGACACTCCGTTGGCATTACTAGGTTAGGGGCGTAGAAAATTCCAATAGCGATGGTAATGATGAAAGCCTCCGTTTAAAACGTCGGGCGCCAGAAACAATACCCCGCCGAACAACCCCAGGGCTGAAAGGATGATTCCGACAATGGCGACCGCGCGGCCATCATACACATCCGGGAACTCGCTGATTTGGGAAATGCCAATGATGGAAAAAATCAAACCGAGCGCGCCTAAAGGAATACTCAGGCAGCAACAAAAACAAAAGACAACGGCCAAAATTCCGCAAATCAGCCCCCACACCGCGAATTGGTTTGTTGTCCGCTGGCGCATGGCCAGGGGACTGATGGCCGGCGGAGCCGCAGTCAGATGCGCCGCGAACTCCGGCAGCGAGCCTAGCGGTTTCCATTCCGCCGCCCCCTCGGCCAGGGTTTGGGTATGCGCATTGGCCCTGCCCTCCGCAATCCAGCGGGCCAATTGTTCGCCGCTTACTGGACCGTATTGGCGTCCGTCCGCTCCGAGGATTTTATACATAAATTTGAAGATGGTTTAGAGGCTGCGACGCCCGATGGCAACCAATAATTTACGGCGCGTCATACGCGGCGCTCGATGGCCATCGGTTAAAGGCGGTGATTCGGCTATTCATCTTTATTGTCATCGGGAACCCTCCCGATGTCGCCCAGGATGCCGCGTTTGGCTTCGGCGAGAAAATCGAGCAGGATTTTCGCCGGGGCGCTGGAGGAATTTTTTTGCGCTTCGGCGAGGGCCTCGCCGAAATTTCTTCCGCCGCGGAAAATCGTTTTGTAAAGCTGTTTGAGTTCCAGGCGCTGCTCCGGTGAAAAGCCGGCCCGCCGAAGGCCGATGACATTAAGCCCGCGCATTCGGTTGACCTGCGATGCGACGCAGAACGGAGGCAAATCCTTGCTGATGGCCGCGCCGCCCTGCATCAGCGCCAGCCTGCCCACGCGGCAAAACTGGTGGACCAGGCAATTGCCGGAAATGAACGCGCGGTCCTGAACAATCACGTGCCCCGCCAATAATGAGCCGCCGGCGATGATCGTATCGTCGCCAATGGCGCAGTTATGGGCCACGTGCGAATGCTGCATCAGGAAATTTCGGGAGCCGATGAGCGTTTGGCCGTCCGTTTTTGTCGAGCGATGAATGGTCACATGCTCGCGGAAGACGTTGTTGTCCCCGATTCGCAGGCCGGTGGGTTCATTTTTATATTTCAGGTCCTGTGGAGAATCCCCGATGACGCAACCGGCGTGAAAAACATTTCCCGCCCCGATCTGGGTCTGGCCCGTCAAATAAACGTAAGGGCCAACGACGCACGCCGCGCCAATTTCAACCCCTTCGTCTATGATCGCATAAGGTCCAACGCGCGCTGTGGAAGCCAATTTCGCCCCGGGATGAACAATGGCCGTGGGGTGAATCATTTTGCCGGTTCCGCAATCAAATCGTAATCGGTATGGCCGATGATTTTGACGCGCGCAAATTCTCCAATGGGCGCCCGCCCGCGAACAAAAATCCGTCCGTCAATATCCGGCGCATCGGCCTCGCCGCGGGCGACGAGAAAACGTCCGTTGACAGGCAACGCCGTGGGCATTTCGCCGCGGAGAAAGCCGTGTTCCCAGGAACTGACGTTCGCAAGCTCCAGTTGTTTCACATCCGCCTTGCCTTCCACGAGCACGTTGATTTGACGCCCGACAAATGCCTGGGAAATTTCCCGCGCAATTTTTCGTTGTTCAGCCATGGCGATGTTGCGCCGTTGCCGCTTGATGCGGTCGGGAATTTGTCCGGCCATGGCCCCGGCGCGGGTCCCTTCTTCCCTCGAATAAGTGAATACTCCCAATCGCTCGAATCTTGCGTCGCGGATAAAAGCCAGCAGGGTTTGAAAGCACTGTTCCGTTTCCCCGGGAAATCCGACGATGAACGTGGTGCGCAAGGCTATGCCGCGCACGCCGGCGCGAATGCGCCGGATCAGGTCCACAATATACTCCCGGGAGGTTTCCCGACGCATCCGTTCGAGCATGTTTTCATGAATGTGTTGCAGCGGAATGTCCACGTATCGGGCCACTTTCTCGCATTCGCCTATCGTGCGGATGAGATCATCCGTCCAGTGCGCCGGATGGGTGTATAGCAAGCGGATCCAAAAATCGCCTTTGATCGAATTCAATCCGCGAAGAAGGCTGCAAATGGTGGCCGCTTCCTCCGGAAGCGATTTCGCGACGGCGGAGAATTTTTCCGGGGAGGAAATGGCGCGGCTGGGGTTGGCCCGGAGGTCAAGGCCGTAATAGGTTGAGTCCTGGGAAATAAGGTTGATTTCCTTCACACCGCCTGCAACAAGCGCTTTGACTTCAGCCACAATGTCGCTCTGCCTTCGGCTTCGGTGGGTCCCCCGCATTCGCGGGATGATGCAAAAACTGCATGGATGATTGCAGCCCTCGGCGATTTTAACGTACGCGAAGTGCCTGGGCGTAAGCCGAAATCGGGGCGTTGCAAAATCAGGAATAAACGTCGGACGATTGTGTACTTCAATCAAGGGAGCGGCGTCCGGCTTCGAATTTTGTCCGGTATTGCCGGTCAGTTTTGACCTGTTTTCCAATTCGGCGAAGCGTTCGACGACTTTTGCCTTGGAGGCGGATTTTTTGCCTTGAACGCGCCCTGCCAGGCGTTGCGCGCGTCGTTGAACGGCTGTTTTGACAATTTCTGAAACGCCGGCCACCTGGTCAATGCCCATGAATGCGTCCACTTCGGGCAAAAGTTTTGGAAGTTCCTCGCGGAACCGCTGGGACAGGCAACCCGAGACAATCAGGCTTTGGCCGCGATTCTTTGCGTCGCGGATTTCGGCCGATTGGAGGATGGCCTCCACGCTTTCTTCCTGGGCCGAATCAATGAATGAGCACGTATTGACGATCAAAGCGTCCGCCTGCGCGGGTTCGTTGGTGATTTCGAGGCCCTCTTTTATAAGCGAACCGAGCATCACCTCCGCATCCACGAGGTTTTTGGCGCAACCCAGTGAGATTAAGCCCACGCGCAACGGACGGGCGCCCTTCGATCGCGATTTTTCTTTGCAAAATGATTCGGCCACAAATGTACATTATATAAAAGGGCTGGGGGCAAATACAGCGAAATTGTCGCGCAAATTTGCCTCATTTCAACGGTTGAACGCTTTTCCAGTTGCCAAATTCTAAACGAGAGTGGACATTTGCGGTGCGCGGCCGCCGGTTATGGTTTCGGCTCAAGATCGCCGCGCTGGTTTTTGGAAAATGAGGAGGACTTTGATACCATGTTTGATTTTTTAAAGCCGCGGCATTTGCGGTATCGTTCGGTGGAAGAATGGCGGGAGCGCGAGAATATCACTTCGTTCCGGCATCCGGAAAACCCGCGCCTGGAGGGGCGGCTGGAACGGCAGTTGAAGCAACTGCGGGAGCACCTGTGGAATCGGCATCTGAAACAACTGACTCGGGACGAGCGCAAGGAAATCAAAGCGGGCACCCATCCTTCCCTCTCGCACAAGGGATTTGAATTGGCCAAACCCGTCTTCGAAGAGTTCCGCTCGCGCGTCGCTGCCCATCCGTTTGTCGAGGAAGTGACCATGGTGACCCAGCACATGAAGCCAATCATTTTCCGCGTGAAGGTCGCCCGCAACGCAAGCTGGCGCGTCTGGCAGGAGCATATTCCTCCATTTTACCGGGCCTTCGAGGTGGTGGTCACGCGCGCGATAAACTCCAAGCCCGCCTTGACGCGCGAAACCGCCGCTCAACTGATCCCCAATGGCATGACTGAAGCCCAGGTGTACGCGCACCTGGGCACAAACGCGAGAGTCACGCTGGGCAAGGACATGAAATCATTGACCTATCTTTTTCATTTTCCACCGCCCCCGCCAAAGGTGGACCCGAAAGTGGGATCCATAACCGTCGTGATTTCAAATGGAGTGGTCGTGGACCGCGTGATTGGCGAGGAGTAAGACGGAAACGACAGAGCCGCGACCGTGAGGGAGCGATAAGACGGAAACAACAGAGCCGCGACCGTGAGGGAGCGATAAGACGGAAACGACAGACCCGCGACCGTGAGGGAGCGGTAAGACGGAAACAACAGAGCCGCGACCGTGAGGGAGCGATAAGACGGAAACGACAGAGCCGCGACCGTGAGGGAGCGATAAGACGGAAACAACAGAGCCGCGA
>JBOHXA010000644.1:0-2046 GCA_050737335.1 Limisphaerales bacterium
GTGAAACCTATTTCTTTGACAATGACGCTCTATATTCGAAGTGGCTGCAAGACATCGCCGATTGCCAGAGGACCAACGGCGGCATTTCCAGCGTTTGTCCGGCTTACTGGCGGAATTATGTGGATGACGTGACCTGGGCGAGCGCCTGCGTGGTGATTCCAGGCATGTTACGCGATCAATTCGGTGACCGGCAGGCGGTCGCTGAACATTACGCTTGCGCTAAAAAATGGATGGACCACATGGAGGGCTACATTACCAACGGCATCATCAGCCGGGACGCGTACGGCGACTGGTGCGTGCCGCCGGAAGACCCCAAGATCATCCATTCCCGGGACCCATCCCGACTCACCGGGCGGGCTTTGCTGGCGACCCCTTTCTTTTACCACGATCTGCGCCTGATGCAAAGTTACGCGTTGCAACTGGCCCGGACAAACGACGCTGAACGTTACGGAAAGCTTGCCAGCCGGATGGAGGAGGCCTTCAACAAGCGATTTTTTAATCCAGATACCGGGCAGTACGACAATGGAACTCCCACCTCTTCCATTTTGCCGCTGGCCTTTGACATGGTCCCGCGGGCCATGCGCTACCGGGCCTTCCAATTTCTGGCCAACAAACTGACGGGCGCCTGGCATGAACACGTGGGCACAGGCGTCGTCGGTTGTAAATATTTGATGCGCGTGCTCTCGGAAAACGGGCGCCCCGACCTGGCTTATGCCATCCTTACCCAAACTAACTATCCGGGCTGGGGTTACATGGTCGAACACGGCGCCACCACCATTTGGGAACTATGGAATGGAGACACGGCCGATCCCTCCATGAATTCGGGCAATCACGTCATGCTGATTGGCGACCTGGCGATTTGGATGTACGAAGATCTGGCCGGAATCAAACCGGACCCCGACTGGCCGGGTTTCAAGCACATCATCATGCGTCCGTTGCCGGTGCCGGACTTGACATACGTCAAGGCCTCGCATCGCTCGCCTTACGGATGGATCCGAAGCGACTGGCGCCGGCAGGAAAATGAATTTGATTGGCACATTGAAATCCCCGCCAATACGACGGCCACGATTTATTTGCCCACCGCGCACGCTGAAAGCGTGACGGAAAACAGCCAGACGCTCGACAAGGCGGCCGGCGTGAAGCTTGTCAATTTCACCGAAGGCGGCCCGGTGGCGGCGATGTTGGAGCCGGGGAGTTACAATTTCGTCTGTGAAGATTTTGATCCGGATTTGTTGAACCAGGTTCAGTAAAGGCACGGCTTACAAGGCGCAGACTTCGAAAAAAAACTCGCCGCGGACAATAATTGGAATTTTATCTCAGTGTGAAAACCGAACGAAAACTGAAGCTCCTGCCCAACCTACAATTCATTTACGAGTTGCACATGGCGCGGCTGGAAGCCGCCGCGCTCACGGATGGCGCGTCGGTGGCTTCGGACTGTTGCAGTTGGTCTGCCAGATAGACAAGCTCATTTACGGCCTCTATAACGTGATGCAACGCGAATGGATTTTGATTTTTGAAAAGAAATGAATGGGCCGCGACCGAAAAGCCCGCACGAGTGCGCTCAGGAGTTGGAGAAAACTCCGCTAATTTAATCAGCACAATAGAAACATATACGGCCACGGCTCGGTCAGGGCTTTGATTGCCGAGGCCGATCTTGCGCGATAGAGAGCGTTTTCCCGGGGCCGGCGGCACGGCGCCTATTCTTCGCCCAACTCGACGTTCCAGTAGGCCAAATCAATAAAGTGCTTCCAACTGTCGTGCCGGTGGAGGCTGAAGTTGATTTGCACAAAGGGACGCCATTTGGGCCGCCGGGGCTTGCGGATCAGGTGCAGGCCCGCTTCCTGCGGCGTTCGATTGGCCTTGCGCGTATTGCACTCGATGCACGAGCAAACGATGTTTTCCCACGTGGTCGGACCGCCACGATCGCGCGGGATCACGTGATCCAGGTTCAAGTCCTTGCGGTCAAAGATCAGGCCGCAGTATTGGCAGGTGTTCTTGTCCCGTTCAAAGATGTTGTGCCGGGTAAACTTGACCTCTTTCTTGGGC
>JBOHXA010000645.1:0-1639 GCA_050737335.1 Limisphaerales bacterium
AGCCGACTGGGAATCTGGATTCAAAGAACGGCGAGGCCGTGATGGTGTTGCTTCGGGAATTGCATGCGGACGGCGCAACGATTTGTCTGGTCACGCACGACCCCCGTTACGCGCGCGACGCACAGAAGGCCATTCATTTGTTTGATGGACAGATTGTCAGCGAACCGGTGGCCGAAATGAGATGAACAGTATGAAAGTCGAAAGTCGAAATCCGAAAGAAAACGGAAGGCTGAAAATCGCTGACCAGTTCGCAGACTCGGATTCCGGATTTCAAATTGAGACGATGGACAAACCCATTCCACCGGCGGTTCGCAAACGCCGCCGGCGCAGGAAATGGCTGATTGGCATCGGCGTGGTTTTGCTTTTGGCGCTGGTTACCGTCGCGGTGGCCCGGCTCAAGCCCGCCGTGCCGGTTGTGGAAAAGTCTTCGGTCTGGATGGACACGGTGACCCGAGGCGAAATGCTCCTTCAAGTGCGGGGCATCGGTAGCCTGGTGCCCGAGGACATCCGTTGGATTCCCACGGTCAATGCCGGTGTGGTCGAGCGCATTCTGGTTTTACCCGGCGCGGCGGTGAAACCAGATACGGTCCTGGTGGAATTGAGCAATCCACAACTGGAGCAGGACGCCTATCAAACCGAGTCCCAACTTGCAGCCGCCCAGTCCGACCTGACGAATCTGCAGGTGCAGTTGGACTCGCAGAAATTGACCCAGCAGGCGGCAGTCGCCACCGCACAGGCCGACTACGCCACAGCCAAAGAGGAATCCGACACCGACAACGAACTGGGCAAAATTGGCCTGATGGCCGCATTGACCGTCAAAGAGGCGAACACCAAAACGGAGGAGACGCACAAGCTGCTGGAAATCGAACAGGACCGATTGAAAATCAGCGGAGCGGCGGAGCAGGCCCAATTGGCGTCGCAGGAGCAGCAAATCGCGCAACTCAAAGGATTATTTGACCTGCAACAGAGTCAGATCGAAGGCTTGAAAATCCGGGCCGGCATGTCAGGAGTCCTGCAACAGCTTGGCGACACGGCTACGCCGCTCCAAGTCGGGCAACAATTGTCGGCGGGTGCCCCGGTCGCCCTGGTGGCCAGCCAGACCAAACTCAAGGCGGCAATCCAGATTGATGAGACTCAGGCGCGGGACATTCAACTGGATCAGCCGGCGGAGATTGACACGCACAGCGGCATTATTCCAGGCCGCGTGATTCGGATTGATCCGGAAGTGCAGAATGGCACGGTGACGGTGGATGTGGCATTGGAAGGGCCGCTGCCCAGAGGCGCGCGACCGGACCTGAGCGTGGACGGCACGATTCAATTGGAAAAACTGGAGGATGTGCTGTGTGTGGGCCGTCCGGTGGACGGTCAGGCGAACAGCACGGTCGGTTTGTTCAAACTGGTGGACGGTGGCGGCTCGGCCATCAGGGTGCCTGTCGAAGTTGGCCGCGCCTCGGTGACCACGATTGAAATTTTGAAAGGGCTACAGGTCGGAGATCAGGTGATTTTGTCGGACATGTCGCAATGGGACGCATACAACCGGGTGCGATTGAAATAAGACGCGAAGTGGTTTATGCCCCAATCAACTCAAAACAAAACCATCTTTTATACATATCAAGGCTTTCCTTGGCGTCTTCGATAC
>JBOHXA010000646.1:0-6807 GCA_050737335.1 Limisphaerales bacterium
GTCCAAGGATTTGGAGGCGCTCAAACTCGAAGCGCGGCGCGTCAAAAAAACGTTGCGCGCGGCCGGCTCGATCGCTTCATCGGCCGCGTTAATGGCGACGACGGCGACATTTTTTTTACGGCGGCGGCCCGAGCCAGTAAAGAGAGACAATCACGATCACGCCAAGGCATCATGGGTGAACGCAGCGCTCACTGGCGCCCGGGTGGGCGCGTCACTGTTTTATAAAGTGAGGTCGTTCCTGCGTGAACGGGGCCGGTAAGGATTTTTTGACGGCGTGAATTGGCGGGCCGGCTTATTTCGCGGCGGGCCGCGGCGGATGCTTTTCTTCCCTTTCACGGACGAGCGTCGCGCCTTTGCCCAGGCGCTTCCGGAGATAGGTCAACTTGGCGCGGCGAACCGCGCCGTGGCGTTCCACTTCAATTTTATCCACGCGCGGCGAGTGCAAGGGAAAAATGCGCTCGACGCCTTCGCCGTAGCTAATGCGCCGGACGGTAAAGGTTTCATTTAAACCCGCTCCGCGTTTGCCGATGACGACGCCCGAAAAAATCTGGATACGTTCCTTGTCGCCTTCGACGACCTTTGTATGGACTTTTACGGAGTCACCGACGCCGAATTGGGCGTTGTCCTTCCGAAATTGTTCGGATTCGATCTTTTTCAATAATGTCTGGTTCATAAATTCGCGTTGCCGGGATTGGATAAATCCGGACGCCGTTGTTGTGTCCGCAGCAATGCCTGCTGTCGGCGCCATTTTTCGATTTCGGCGTGATTGCCGGAAATCAAAACCTCGGGCACTTTCATACCCCGAAACTCGGCCGGCCTTGTATATTGCGGATACTCAAGCAGCCCGTGGCTGAATGATTCATCCCGCGAGCTTTCATCGTCGCCCAATACACCCGGCAACAGGCGCGTGAGGGCATCAACGACGACCATGGCAGGCAGCGCGCCGTTGGTCAACACATAGTCGCCAATGGACAATTCGTCGTCCGCCAGCGCCCGGCGCAACCGTTCGTCAAAGCCTTCGTAATGGCCAGTGACCATGAGCAAATCGTTTTGCTTCGCCAGTTCGCGGGCGATCTGCTGGTTGAACTTGCGTCCAGACGGCGAGAGCAAAATAACTTTTGTCCCGGCGCGACGCAGGCTCTCGACCGCTTCAAATACCGGTTCGGGCTTCATCAACATGCCCGGGCCGCCGCCAAAGGGCCGATCATCCACGGTCCTGTGCCGGTCATGCGTCCAGTCGCGCAAATCATGGACGTTTAATTCCAGGAGACCGTTTTTGCGGGCGCGTTTGATGATACTCTCATCGAGCGGCCCGGTGAACATGGCCGGGAACAAAGTCAGCACATCAATTTTCATGGCGCTCGATCCTGGCTCCGGCTGTGCATTGACCGGCCGGATAAACTACGACGTGCCGTCTTCGACAATTTCCAACGAACAGCGCAAACCTTTTTTGGCGCTACCCGCCAAAAGCAGCGAGCGAATCGCATTAATGGTCACACCCTGGCGGCCGATGATTTTTCCGACATCGGCAGGGTCCAGGCGCAATTCATAAACCGTCATGCCGGAGCGCTCGACCGGCGTAATGGTCACGGCTTCGGGCTTTAGCACGAGTCCTTTGACGACGTATTCCAGGAACTCTTGCATTGGTCAAATCACTACGCCGCGGGCGCCGCCGCCGCGGGGGTTTTTCCAGCCTTTTTAATGAAACTGGCGACGGTATCGCTGGGTATGGCGCCCTTTCCAATCCAATACCTGGCGCGGTCGAGCTTTATCGAAAAATTTTCGCCCTTTTTAAGGGGATTGTATGTGCCGATTTCCTCGATAAATTTGCCATCGCGCGGGCTGCGACTGTCAGCGACGACGATGCGAAATACCGGCATATTCTTGGTTCCGACCCGTTTCATACGAATTTTGACTGCCATAAATTTTACAAAAGGACGCGAAAGGTAGCAGACCTGACGGTCTTTGCAAGCTTTCATTTCGGATAAAAAAGGGTTCGGCTTCGCGCAAAACCCGTCTTGTTTTTCCGGAAAGCGTACCACTTTTTTCAATTCGCGCAAATGGCGGCGTTGGAACTTTGAAATGTTGAAGCGGGCAATCGGGCTTGAAAGGCAAACCCAAAACAGTGAACCTAAGACATGAGCCGTCCTTACGAGGAAATACTGGGGGGTGAAACGCTGCCTCGCTCGGCGCCTGATCCGCGGCATGAAGCCATCTGCGACCGGTTGCACGCGACGATGCACGCGAGCGTCTCGAATGTATCGTCAACGCAATTGGTGGCGCCGCGCACAAGAATCCAAGTGAGCCGGAACACGGCCATTCGCCCGGACCTGGCGCTGATCACCACCGCGACGGGCAAACTTTTCCTGGCCGTGGAAATTGTCAGCCGCGATGACCATCAGGCGGATACGGTGATTAAAAAGGAAATATACGAACAAATTCGAGTGCCGAGGTTGTGGATGGTGGACCCGCGGTACGACAATGTGGAGGTTTATCACAGCACTGAATTTGGCCTGCAGCTTAAAGGCATCCTGGCCGGGAGTGAAATTCTGTCTGAAAAATTGCTGCCTGAGTTTCAGATTGTGATCAAGGAACTGTTTGCGGCCGGGAATTAACAGCAGGGCATCAGTTTTAATATCGCGGAAAATGGGGTGCGGGTCTCGATCGGTTGAGACAGGGGTTCTGGCCAGCCCACTCGTCAAGGGGCAATGGAATGGCGTGCAGTTTTCCCGGTGTTCTTTCAGGACGTGAAAATTTTGGGGGCCGTTTTCCAGACACTCCGTGTCTGGCTACTGGCCGGTTGTGCCTTTGGCATGGGGCGGAACCGAGACGCCTGCGGCGTACCCGGCCAGAGGGCGGAAGGGGCAATTGGAATAGGGGGGCTTTCGCACCGTCCTTTCAGGGGGACTGAAGGCGATAATAGGATTGCGGGCGATCGAAATTAACGACGTTGGTGAAGGTGAAATTGCCGCTGGAATCAAATTGGTTTGTCGCCAGAGTCGTCCAATGCGGGGAAAGAAGATTGGTTGCGACCTCAATGTCATAAGACAAACCTTGCGGGCCGCCGGCGCCGCTGATTACAAGATTTTCGGCGGAAATTTTCACGCTGGTAATAACTGGAGAAGAGAGTTGCACCACCGAAAGGGCGCCGGATTGATTGAGAGCTGAGGTATTCCATGCCAGGCCCGGGGACAGGGGCGGCAAAACGAAATTGCCAAAGGCGCCTGAATACGCTCCCGCCTCGAATATCCTGAAACTGTCTCCCGCGGCAAAGGACGATGAGTTGGAATTGGTGACGATCAGCGTGCCGCCCTCCGTCAAGGCGCCAGAAACTTTAAGGGCGCTGTTCGTCAACGGCAGATGCTGCGCCTGGATAATTGTGATACTGCCTGAATCGAGCGCGAGATTATTGCTGATGGTCAGTGTGCCCAATGGAGCGCCCGGGGCAAGCGTCCCGCCGGAATTGATGGTGAGGCTTCCGGAGATGGCGCCTGTGCCGGCCAGCGCGCCGCCGTTGACCGAGACTAGTCCCGAGCCAGTGCCGCTGCCCGCGGCATTGTTGACCATGAGCACACCGTTGCTGACGATTGTGCCGCCACTGTAAGTATTTGCCCCGGTAACCGTCCAGTTCCCGGTTCCGGTTTTGGTGATTGCGGTGGTTCCATCGCCGTTTGCGATTTTGCCTGAGAAGGTCACGCTATTGTTATTTCCGCCAACCGAGTAAGTGGTTGGGGCGTTAATGGAGGAAGCGCCACCCAGAGTGGTTGCCGATGCGCCGGCCAGTGAACCTAATTGTATGGTGACATCGCCATTGCGGTTATTCATGGTGGCGGTGCTGGTTCCCAGGTCAAAGGCGGCACTGGAACTACCAAGACTGCCGTAGAAACGGTAAAAGCCGGTGCTCGCGCCCAGTTCATTTGTACCTGAAAAGCCGCTCATGTCCGCCTGAGGACTGAATGTATTGCCACCGGTAATACTGATATTGAGGAGGCCGTTGCCCGTCAGCGGACTGTCACAATAGTCAATGGCGCCGGGCAGCAAGGTGGCCGAACCGGCCACATCAATGCCGTTGGCGATCACGGCGCCGAGCGTCAGCGTGCCGGCATTCAGGGTGATGACACCCAAGCCCGCAGCGGAGGGGTTGTTTAAAACGAGGCTGCCACCGTCCAAATACGTTCCGCCGGAATAAGCATTCGTGCCATTCAAAGTCAGGCTGCCGGAATTGGTCTTAATCAGGCTCGTTGCGCCGGAAATGCCTCCGCCGACCGCGGTCACGACGTAGCTCAACGAGGAATTGGCAAACAGGACATAGTCCGGAAACACGGCATTGGTGATTGTCACGGTCGCGCTGGCGGCGGAGTCGTCGAATGTCACGGTGTCTCCATCCGCATACGTCGTCGCGGTCAATCCATTTAGCCAGTTAACGGCTGTTGTATTCCAAGTCGAACTGGCATCTCCGGTCCAAACCAGGCCGGAAATGCCGGCGCTCGAGGGAGTTGCGCTGGCCTGGGGCGAATCAGCGCTCGTTCCACCGGCGCCGACAGCTTCAACCACATAGTAATACGTCGAGCCGTTGTTTAAGCCTGAATCAACGTAGCTGGTTGTCGTCACCCCGGTTGCGACGACTGAATTCTCCGCGCCGCTGCTTATCCCGCGCAAGATAGTGTAACTGGACGCGCCGGGAGAGCCGCTCCAGTTCAGCAGGACCTCGCTGTTTCCGCCGGTTGCGCCAAGCGTGGCCGGGACGCCGGGCGGTCCCGACACGATCGAAGAACTGGCGGTTCCAGCGGCGTTGACGGCAGTGACCATATAAGAATACTGTTGATTGGCACTCAAGCCAGCGTCGCTCCAGTTTGTTTCGGTGATGCTCATTACATAGGTGCTATAATCGAGTGACACGGAGGAATTCGTGGAGCGGCTAACGATGTAACCGACCGCTCCGGGCACAGGCGACCAGGTGAGGAGACAACTTGTCTGGCCCGATTGCGCGGCGACCTTCAGGTTTGCAGGCGGGGCTGATGGGGGCGAAGGCAAGGGAACGGCAATAGCCGGGGCTGAAGGACTGCTGGCGCCCGCGGCGCTTGTTGCGGTCACATAATAACTATAAATACCGCCGTCTGTAGGCGAGGTATCGGTATAAGTGTCGCCGGTCACATTATTGGCCAGGACGATGGTGTTTAAAACATTTGACGCCCCGCCACCATTATCATAGAGGATGGAACGATAAACGGTATAAAAATTCGCGCCGGCCGAAGGGTTCCATGTGAGCGTCACGCTCTTGTGCGCAACGCCCGTGACCGTGAGTCCGGGTGGCGCATTCGGCGCAATCCCGGACAAGCTTGTGGATGGTGTTACGCCGGAGGATTGGGTGGAATTGTCGCTGGCGCCGTCCGGATTGACTGATTGCACGGTGTAATAGTATGTGGTGCCATCGAGCGCCGCGGTATCCAACCAGGCGGCGTTATTCCATCCGCTGCCGCAAACGGGGCCAACGACGCCGTTCGCAACCGAAACATAACCGCTCCCCGACGTGGTTGAGCGCATTATGTTGTAGGATGTCGCGCCGGGTGTAACAGGCCAGCAAACCAGATTGCAATTATTTCCCGGATAAGCCGTCACGCTCGCCGGAGGCGGTGGCATATAACCCGTCAATTCGAGCCTAAGATAATCATACATTGCATGATTTGCGGAATAGCCGCCCTTGCGCATGGTGAGAGTGACCGTATTTTGCCCGCCGGCAAGCAAACTGGCGGGAAAGGTGATGCGTTCGTCAGAAAAAACACTATTGATTCCTTCGCGCACGGTCGTGTCGCTCTCATTGCCTGATCCGCTATATGCGGGAAAGTAGCCGGTGGATGGCAAGGCATTGGGGACGGCCGTAACGCCGTTGGCTGAACCGAGGTTCGCGCCATTCACGGTAACGATCAACGCTCCCTGATAATCGGATGCCAGGGCGATATAGAGAGAAGCCGTTGCTCCGTTGGCCGGGGCTGTGGCCAGATTGAATTGAATCGTAGAGGTTGAGGAATCATAGTTTCCGCTGAGATCAGTCGCCACAGGCTGGACAAAATTCCAGTCGGTGGTCCAGCGGCTTTGACCGACGATATAATCTGGGCCGTCAGGAAAATCGAACGGATATTCCAGGAATTTGCTCCAGACGGGCAACGGCGCGACAGCGGAGGGGCCAATGTCACCGACCCAGTAATCCTCACCGTGCCGGAATTTTGCGCCGGTGCGGTCGGGATAACCGATTTCAAACACGGTAGGCCCCACACGAGTCGGCGTCCAGGTAACCGTACCCAAATCGTTGGTCGTTCCCGCTGTGACGGTCACATTGAATTGCGAGGCCGGAATGTCCACAGTATTGGGCGGGCCTCCGCCGGACAAAGCCTGAGATTGAAACGTTCCGGCAGCGCCCGGACCGAATGCAAAGAGCGTGTAGTTTGTGCCGGCGATGACGTTGGGGATTGTGAAGAGGCCATTGCTTCCGGTTTTGGCCCAGAACTGGCAGGTTTTCATCCATTGCTGAAAATCGTATGTCCTGGTTGAGGTCGAAGGTTGTTGCATGACTCCCACCCACAAGTTCGAGGGGCTGGCGTTGGGATTATCGGCGTCGTCAATGGCCATTTGTCCCGAGACCACGCCACGGTGGGAAGCAGACGCATAATTGGAATTGGTAAACCATGCATACGGCCAAGCCGTCCCTTCAGCCGCCGCCTGCGCCAGCGCATCCGAATAAAGCGCCTGAGCAGCCTGGTTCGTTGATGTGATGGTATTGGTAATGTTGTTGCAATAAATAAAATAAGG
>JBOHXA010000647.1:0-3319 GCA_050737335.1 Limisphaerales bacterium
GGCCGAAACCGCCCTCGCCAAACAGGGCGCGGCGCATGGCCACGACGGCGCTCTTGAGCAGGTCATCTTTGCGCGCGGCGATCGCGGCCATTTGAATGCCGCGTTCACGCTCAAGTTCGTTTGCGGGAAACGAGGCATTGAGCAGCACGTCTGAAACGAGGTCCAGGCCAACCACGAAATCGCCGCTCATCACTTCCGCGCTGACGCCCAGGCTCTGATTGCCGCCGTAACTGTCAATGTGCCCGCCAATGGACTCGATTTCGGCGACGATTTTTTCAGCCGACCGCCTGGCGGTGCCTTTGAGCAACATGTTGGAAAGGATGCGGCTGATCCCGTTGTCGGCGGATGATTCGGCCAGCACGCCTCCTTGGAGCACCGCCCGAAATTCAACAAACGGCAGGCGCGAATCTTTTTTGAGGAGCAATCGCAATCCATTGGCCAATTCAAATTTTTGGATCGGATAATCCCTGGCGACATTCGTTTCCAGAACCGCCTTGGGCGCCGACCCATTGGGCAGAAGCGCGTAGAGCGTCCGGTTTTCATCGGTGAGATACTGCCGCACCGCGCGTTGAACGTCTGCGAGCGAAACGCGTTTGATGGCGGCCAGGTAACGTTCCGAATAATTCAGGTCATTGGCGGCGAGCCAGTTGCCGCCCAGGTTCTGGGCCTGCCCTTCCATTGTTTTGCGCACGGAGAGGGTTGCCGAATTGAATTGTTTGACGGCCTTGTGGAGTTCGTCCGCCGAAACGACGTTCATTTTTGCCTTTTCAACTTCCGCCAGCATGGCGTCCCGGGCGGCGGCGAATTTCGATCCGTCCACGACGGCGCTCATTCCAAAAACTCCGGACAGTCCGGGGCTGTAGGTCCACGCCTCCACTTGATGGGCCAGGCCCTGGCGTTCGCGGACGTGTTGAAAGAGCCGGGAACTGCGTCCCCCGCCCATGATCACCGACAAGACGTCCAGGACCGGGACGTCCGGATGCCTCATCTCGGGGATGTGCCAGGCGAAATGAAAATGCCCCAGTTCCACCACCGCTTCCTCGATGATTTCGCGCACGCCGGTCTGTTTCGGCTCGACCGGCAGAACGGTCGGCGGCAGCGGACGCGCCTTGGTTTTGGCATACGCTTCCTTGATTTGCTCGACGACTTCATGGCTGTTTGCATCGCCAGCAACAACGTAAAAACAGTTATTTGGCGAATATTTTTCATGGTAATAAGCGCGGATGTCTTCGGGTTTGAGTTCATTGAAGATGTCCGGGTAGCCGATAATGGTGAAGCGATAGGGACTGCGAGTGTAGGCCACTTCAAAAAGGCGGCGACTGGCGCGCCGGCCCGGATCATCCTGGCCCATGTCCATTTCGCGGCGGATGACGTCCATTTCCTTTGCCAATTCCTCCGGCGGCAGGGTGGCGTTCTGCATGATGTCGCAGAGGATGTCTATGGCGGTGCGCGCGCCGGTATTGGGCACATCAATATGGTAAACCGTCCGGTCAAAGCTGGTATAGGCGTTCATGTAGCCGCCGGCTTCCTGGACTTCCTGGTCAATCCGGCTGCCGGGGCGGGTGGTGGTTCCTTTAAAAAGCATGTGTTCGAGCACGTGCGAAAGCCCGGCCCCAAGCCAGCGGCCCTCATGAATGCTCCCGCTCATGCACCACGCCTGGGCTGAAACCACGGGCGCGCTATGGTCTTCGCGCACGATGATGGTCAGGCCGTTTTCAAGGGTGGTTAGGGTGACGCCCGGCGGCGCCGGCGGAATTGGTTGATTATCTTTGGTCATGAATAAACAGGTCAGCAAATGTATATCGGAATTGAAGCGGAGCAACGGGTTTTTTCCGTGACTTGCGCAGTTTCAACAGTCTCAAAGGCGTCCCGGAGCGTTTTGCTCGTCCATTTTTTCCCATTTTTAATTTTCCAGGCAGAGCATAATGAGAATTTACGGCCAATTGATCGTCCGCACGCCGTTACGGGCGGCGGCATGGTTTTCACGGTTTTTTTGCCGGTTCTAATTACATTGTGTGAGGCCGAGAAAACGATTAATCTGACGGAACATTGCGCGCGTAGCTCAACTGGATAGAGCGTTGGCCTCCGGAGCCAAAGGTTGTGGGTTCAACTCCCGCCGCGCGCACCACTTCAAAATTCAGGCCAGCCTTTTAAATATTGTGTGAAATCAAGGCTTGCTGGGTAAATCACGGCTCTATCGGGCTTTCTCATGTCATGGGGAAAAATGGGTCAAAAACACCGTCGAACCAGAACAGAAAGTAGAACAGCCCGACTGAAGGGGGATTTGGGTGGTCTGGCTTTGCGTTCCGGCTTCTGGGGTGGGTTGATAGGGCTTTGGGGGTGGAGACGGGGCCAGAGGGGAATGGCGCAACAGAACGACCCTATTCTGATAGTTCACCAAAATTAAGGGCCGGTGGGCCTTGTTCAGTGGTCATATCAGGTCGTGGTCAAACTCATAAACCCTTCGAAAAAGCACCGACGACGGCCAAAATAATCCACTTTCCAAAATCAGTCGGGTCTGCGTCAATTTTGATGCCGTTTGGCCAGGCACGGGCTGGTCACGGTCAAGCCGCCGTTGACATCGCCAAGCCCACTGTAAAATCAAGGGCTTCACGCTCTCCGAGGGAACTAATTAAGGCCGGAATCGCATTTTTCCCAACTGAACGAAGCTGCTGTATTATTTCTTGTCTCTGCTGCTCCTTCGGGTTGATACGACCGTCATCCATCATCGGCGGGGTCGTCGGCTGCATATTAAGGCCTCGCATTTGCTCCACAATCTCCTGTGCCGACAAATGCTTCGTAAGACCAGCCACATTTCCAGCGCGAACGATGGGCATGGTGGCACAGATTAACAGCGTATACAGGCTGAGAATGAGCTTTCTCATACGCTAACTGATCTAGCCCCAATCACCCCGAAATCAAGGAAAACAATTTAATGGGTCAAGCCGCCGTCAAACCAGAACAACCTGCCGCGTGAAATGGGCGTGGATTTTCGCAATGTCACTCGAAAACGACACCGTGTCGCTTTTGCGTCACCCATTGACGGAGTGAGATGATTGACGCACAATGATGTTCATTATGGCAAAAATCAAGTCTCGACGCCGCACCAGCCAAAAGCCGCTGGAAACCGGTCAGGTCTGGCGGATGCCGGAAGCAGATCTTCAGGTGGGAGTGGTTGGCAAACTGCTGGTGCATTACAAACTGGGTAAACCAAACGCCCTTCGCGTCGCCAATTCCTGCAATGGAATAAAAGCCATCGAGAAATTTCTGAAAGCGAACAAAGCCGTCCTCGTTTAAGTCAGTTGAGATTGACGTACTC
>JBOHXA010000648.1:0-16333 GCA_050737335.1 Limisphaerales bacterium
GCTCATGTGTAAGCAAGTCTTCCGGGGTGCCAGCGACTTCCAACCTCTCGCCAGATGTGAGCGTGACAATCGAAGACACCTCCGCGGCATCGCAAGATGCCAACTCAATCTTCAGGATGTGGTCGACGTTTACAAAAATGGCGTTCTCGTGTTTGCCTTGCAAATCACGCGCAAACACCTTCATGAACCTGATTGTCGGACTGCTTTGAATAAAAAGTGGCCTGACGTTGTTTTTCCTCCCGCCGGTCAATGGCCTGAATTTAGCCACCGAAACAGGGATGACAATTGCGGTTCCGGGTCGGAGACCGGGCGGCACCTGGGGCATTCTGTAACTAATTTGTAACAGAACCGCCATACTGTCGTGACGTGTTTGTTCCATTTCTCTTCAGAAATCAACTCTGAGGACATGAAAAAATATAAAAAACATCGCGCCAGAAAGACCATTTATACCTGCATTTTAATCGGCCTCACTTAAAAAATGTACTCCTCCGCCGCAAGAATTTTTTCACTTTCCCCTTCTTGCCTTTTCCTTTTCAATTCTCATGTGCATATCCTGCCTCTTCGTATCCGACGCGCGACCACGGACGATATGGCCAATCTCAGGTCCCTCTGGTCTTCCATGCATCTGGCGCCGGACGCACTGGAAAAGCGGGTCACCGAGTTCCAGGTGGTTGTGGACGCCGACGGCACGTTTTTGGGGGCGATTGGATTTCAGGTCTTGCGGGAATGCGGGCTTCTGCACAGTGAAGGGTTTGTTGATTTTTCGGTGGCGGATGCCGCGCGCGATTTGTTCTGGCAGCGCATCCACGTTCTTTCTTCGAATCACACCGTATTTCGGCTCTGGACGCGGGAACGATCGCCGTTCTGGAAGACTTTTGGCTTCCGGCCGCCCGACGCGCAAACCCTCGCGCGTCTTCCCGCGGAATGGCGCAACGAATTCGAAGCGGGGTGGCTGACCCTGCAACTCAAAGACGAAGAAGCCATCGCCGCCGCGCTGGGGACCGGCCTGGCCAATTTGATGGATGCCGAAAAGAAACAAACCGAGCGGGTGCGCGAGCAGGCGCAGACTTTACGGACGATGGTGACCGTCATTTGCTTTGCCATTGGCATTCTGGCTTTCGGGGTGGCGATCTATCTGCTGGTTCACCGGGGGACGCCGGGACTTCGGCCGTGAATTTGCGATTTAGGATTGGCAGGGCCGCGGTGAAATAATCAGAACGTTCTTATGTCGGCTGCTCCGAAAGGATGGCATTTATAGCCGCGACGAGAGCGTTGACACGGGCTGGCAATGGGAAATCCGAGGGGGCTTCGACTGTGTAACTTTGACGGGTTTTTCTGGTTATTAAATAAAACGCTTCAGGCCAATCGGGGCGTGAATGAGGATCAATGTTCGGGCGCACGATGCCGCCTTTTGCAGGACGGCCTTCGATTGTCCCGGAACGATCAATGGGACAGACTTTTTCGACGGCTTCAATTATTTTTTGCGCGTATGAAGGGAGGCCTTCCGGATTTTGTTCGTACAGATAAAACCCCTGAGATTCCCAGTCCTCGTGAAGCAGCATACAAAGGTCAAATTGCGGCTGTCGTTCGAGCCATGAGATATGGGCGCTGATTTCATCAGCGATTGGATTTAAGTATCCGCGATTCAGGTCAATGCCTTTCAAATTTGCGCGGGTATTCAGCGTGAAGCCGATGGGATTAAGGCACGGGCACAACCAGATTTCACCATTGTCCGGCCAAAGATTTTCCTCCAACAATTTCAGGGCGGCCAACGGGGATGCCGGTTCATCCCCGTGAATACCGGCTGAAATATAGATCCGCCTGCCGCCGGCCTGGTTTGGGCAATTGCGATGCAAGGCGATCAGGTCGAATTCGCCAACTTTGCAAACAGTCTCAGTCTGCCAGCCATATTTTTGCGCGGCCAGCCGGATGCGGGACAATACCTGTTTGATGTCAATCGTTTCGCCCAGGTATTTTCCAAGGTTTTTCCCCAGCCTTTGCATTAAAAACTCCTCAAAGCGTTTACGAGCGTATCAAGCTGCGTTCGCGTGTGCCCGCTGGAAATGACGAAACGAAAATGCCCATTGGCGTCGCCGCCGGGGTATTTTAAGAATGGCGGCAGGATGCCGGCCGCGAGCAAATGTCTTTTCAGGGCAATTGAATCGCTTTGGCGCATCGCATGGAATGGAATGATGGGTCCGGGCATGGGAGGCGTTTCAAACCGCGTCTTGTTCAATGCGTCCCGGACATATTTTGCGTTTGCTGTTAAACGCCGTCGCAAAGCGTGCCCGCGCGAGCGGTGAATCTTCAGCGAAGCCAGCGCCGCATTTGCCAACGGCGGCGGCGGCGGCGTGCTTCCGATGAAGCAGCGACTGCGCTCTAAAATTCGTTCTCGCAAGGCGTTTGTCCCCAAAATTGCCCCTCCATAAACGCCAAAAGCCTTGCTCAACGTAATGCATTGAATGATCTGGCGGCGGCTGACATTTTCGTGCTCGGGCGCGCCTCGACCGTTCTTTCCCAGAACGCCGGCGCCATGCGCGTCGTCCAGCAGGATCATGCCGTCCCGCGGCAGGAATTTTAAATAGGCATTAAGAGGGGCCACGGAACCATTTTGTGAAAACATTCCGTCCGTCAGGACGATTGGACGGGTCCCCTTCCCGCAACGGTCAACCGTCCGCGCAAAATCCCCGGCATCGCGGTGTCTAAACGTCAACACCGGACAATTCAAATGAATTGCGGCATCCAACAGGGCCGGATGTGCCCGCTCGTCCAAAAGGACATGAGAAAAACATCCCGCCAACGCCTGGGCAACAACGATTCCGGTCAAATAGCCGGTCGAAACCAAAAGCGCGTCTTCGTGCTTGAAAAAGTCGGCAAGCTGCTCCTCCAAAAGCTGGTAAACTTTATGATGGCCGGTGGTAAGCCGGGATGCCGCAACGTTGAGGCCGAATTGTCTGAGACCGTTGCCGATGGCTTTGACAATCGCAGGATGTCGGGCCATGCGGAAATAGTCGCAGCCGGAAAAATAAATGAGTTCCCGGCCTCGCCAGCGAACGCGAGAGCTTCCAATTTGCTGAAGCGGTTCGAGCATGGTCACAGGGCATTTAGCTTATTGATGAGGAGAGAGGCTGGAAGCCCGTCCCCCCGCCGGATTTTATTTAATCTAACTGGAGGCCGTGGGCTTCGGCGACGGCCTTATGGCTGATCTTGCCGTTCTTGACGTTGATGCCGCTTATGAGGGCTGGAAATTTCCGGCACGCTTCGGCCAGGCCCAGGTCCGAAAGGGTTTCGATATAGCGGAAGGTGGCGTTGGTGAGAGCCTGAGTAGCGGTACGAGCGTACGCGCCGGGCATGTTGGCGACGCAATAATGGGTGACGCCTTCCTCGACATAGACCGGGTCCTGGTGCGTGGTCGGGCGGGACGTTTCGGCGCAACCGCCCTGATCAATCGCAATGTCCACGAGCACGCTGCCGGGATGCATTTTTCGGAGCATTTCGCGCGTGATGAGTTTTGGCGCCTTTGCGCCAGGCACCAGGACAGCGCCGATGAGCAGGTCCACATCCGGCAACAATTCCATTAAATGGCTTTCATTGGAATAGAGTGTATGCGCCGTGTGAAGAGTGATATCAAGGAAACGCATGCGTTCCAGGTCCACTTCCAATATCGTCACGTCGGCGCCCATGCCCTGGGCCATGCGGGCGGCATTTATGCCTGAGGAACCGCCGCCCAATACGACGACTTTGCCCGGCAGCACGCCGGGCACGCCACCCAGCAGGATGCCGCTGCCGCCAAAATGTTTGGCCAGGAAGTATCCTCCCACCAGGATGCTCATGCGTCCGGCAATTTCGCTCATTGGCTCGAGCAAGGGCAGACGCCGGTTGACTTCGATCGTCTCGTAAGCGATGCACGTGGCGCCGGACTTGATCAAGGCGTCGGTGAGCGGCCGGTCGGCCGCCAGGTGGAGGTACGTAAAGAGGATTTGTTTTGGCCGAAGCAATTTGAACTCGGACGGCAGCGGTTCTTTGACTTTCACAATCATGTCCGCTTTTTCGAAGACGCCCTTGTGCGAGTCCACCATTTTAGCGCCCGCCTGCTTATATTCGGAGTCCGGGAAACCGGCGCCGACGCCGGCGCCGCACTCCACGATGACCTCATGCCCCCGCTTTGTGAGTTGATAGGCGCCGCTGGGCAACAAGGCCACGCGGTATTCCTGTTGTTTGATTTCCTTGGGTACTCCGATTCTCATAAAAAAAGTTCGCGCCACCCTATCAAAGTGGCGCGACATGTAAAATACGATTATTGTTACAGTTGTGCCATGGCCTTGTCCATTGCGGCGAACAACTGGGCCATGCTTGCTTCGGATTCGTCACCCATGTTTGAGACGCGGAAAGTGGCGCCTTTGATTTTTCCGTAGCCGCCGTCAATTAAAAAGCCCTGGTCTTTGGTGAGCTTCTGCAATTTGGCCACGTCCACCGTGCGTCCGCCGGGCCTGGCGCCGTTGCTGACGCAGGTGAGTGTCACCGATTCGAATCCAGCGTCGGCAAAGAGATTGAAGCCATGTTTTTTGGCCCAATCACGCGTCATTTGATTCGTCCTTTTGTGGCGCGCATAACGGGCATCAATGCCTTCGGCAAAAAATTCGTCGAGCTTGGAGCTTAAAGCATGGATATGGGGGATACTCGGCGTACTCGGGGTCATGCTTTGCTCGGCGTTTTTCTGGAACTCGGCGAAGTCGAAATAATACCCTCGATCTTTCACTGTGGCCGCTTTGGCCAGGGCCGCTGGCGAACAAACCAGAACGGCCGTCCCCGGCGGCAATGCGAATGCCTTCTGCGTTCCAGCGAGCAAAACGTCAATGCCCAACTCATCAAATTTCAACGGCACAGCGGTCATCGAGCTGACCGCGTCCACGATGAACATGACATCGGGATATTTTTTCTTGAGCGCGGCGATTTCTTCCAGCGGGCTCATGACGCCCGTGGAGGTTTCATTGTGAATGACAGTGAGCGCGTCGAATTCGCCGGTGGCAAGTTTTTGATCAATGGCTTCGGCGCGGATCGGAGAGCCCCAATTCACCTGGAGCGCCTGGGCCTGCTTGCCGCATTTCCTTGAGACGTCGAACCATTTATCCGAGAACGCGCCGCACATGCAATTCAAAACCTTTTTGGACACGAGATTGCGGACAGCGCCCTCCATGACGCCCCAGGCGGAGGAGGTGCTCAGGTAAACCCACTGTTTGGTGGTGAGCAACTGTTGCAGTTGCGGCTGGATTTTTGCGTACAGGTCTTTGAAGCCCTGTCCGCGATGGCCGATCATAGGCGAGCACAGTGCCTTGAAAGTTTTCTCGCTGACTTCGACCGGCCCCGGAATGTGTAATTTAACGTGCGCCATAGATTGTGAATTATTTCACAAGCGGCTGGCGCGGGCAAGAAAAGAAAATGCCCTCACATGCAAATTTTATCTTCAAATCCAGGGGATGGAAGGTCCGGCGCCAATCGTCCGTTATGGTCATATTCAGTTAAGATACAATGCCGCGAATACGCGAGCGCCTGGCCGGGTTGCCCGGGGATTAATTGCCGTCCACCGCGGAGGAAGCGCTTTCCACCGGGAGGGCCTCGAGGATTTGCTTTGCGGTTTGGTCGTTTGGATAATACTTGAGAACATGGCCGAGAGAGGCTTGAGCAGCCTTTTCAGAGTCGGGCGTCCCCTGCAAACCGAAATAGATTGCCCCATCCAGGTTGATCTCGCGCCAACGTTTCATAAATTCCGCCTTTGAATCCGTATGGGTTAATAATTCGCACGCCCGGCCGAGCCGTCCGTTCGCATCCGGAAGACGATTCGCGTCGGCATTCCGCTTTAAATCGATAGCCGCCAGCATCAACGGCGCCACGATATAATTGGGGTCAAGATTGGCGGCGATTGTGGCTTCACTGGCTGCCTCTTTCCACCTTTTTCTGTAGGCATAAGCCTTGGCGAGATAGAGATGATTTTGCGCTGAGTTTTCATATGCGAGCCGCGATTTGCAAATGGCGATCAAATCCCCAGACGAACCCGCGTCCTTTATGGCAGTGCCCAGCCATAAGTCCCAGGACGGGGGGCGCGTTGGATCAAGGGCCACGGCGCGGCGGAGTTGAGTGGCGGCGGCCCGGGAATTTCCGAAGGCGACATTCAGAAAGCCAAGATATTCCAACGCTCCGCCCGCAATATTTTCATCGGGGCTTTGGGACAGGCTTTCAAGCCGGGCGATTGCGTCATCAATTGATTGTCGTGTCTTCTCCGGCAACATGTTCCCGGTGATTTTTGCGGAATTTGCCCGGGCGACGGCCCTCATCCATTCAAAGAACG
Organism: Limisphaerales bacterium; assembly: GCA_050737335.1. Classification (GTDB taxonomy): domain Bacteria; phylum Verrucomicrobiota; class Verrucomicrobiia; order Limisphaerales; family UBA11358; genus UBA11358. The sequence continues at coordinate 6,347 of JBOHXA010000648.1, forward strand.
CCGCGAGTCCAGTATAATCGGGATTATTGGGAGATAATTTCGCGGCCTTTTCCAAATTTGCGGTTGATTCCGCCGAAAACCCGAGCATGGCCCATTTGGAGGAATCCATTTTTTGATTGTTGCGAAAGGAGCTGAACAAATAGTTTTCACAGTTGGAGAGCATCATATATCCGGCCCGTTGAAAATAGATTTCAGGTTCCTTCGGAGCAATCGCCATAGCTTTATCGAAGCAGCGGCCCGAATCGGCCAAGGATTGCCCAGCTTTTTCCAGCGCAGGCAGGGTGGGCCGGTATTCCAACAACTCCCGAGGCGGCGCCTGGCCGGGAGCCAGTGCGTGACGCGCGTCGGTGGGAAAAATGGACATCGAATCCGAAAGGAGAAAGTTTGCAAAATTGACCCAACACCGCCAATTATCGGGAGAAATCCGGGTCGCCTTACGATATGCGCTTTCAGCTTCGTCCTGATGGCCCAAACCGGAAAGAGCTTCACCCAGGTCGTCCAGCGCCAGCCCGTCTTCCGCGTTCGCAGCGGTTTTGTCACGGCACAGTTGCAACGCCCGCTTATAACAAATTCCCGAACCATTTGTATCGTTCTTTTGACCTAACAAATATCCCAATCTCAAAACGTCCTGAATGTTGTCGGGGTCAGACTTTAATTTTTTCCCAAGCCGCGACATTTCGGAAGAGGGGTCAGTAGTCCCCTGCAATATCCATTTGTTTTCTTGAAATTGCATTCCAATGGTAACGGTCAGGCTTGTATCCGGAAAGATGACCAACTCCCGCAGCCGATCAGGTCCGCCCGGAGGAACGGCTGCAAAGGCAGAAAGTGATATGCACAAAATGGCTGAGGCAAGCGTCTTCATAACTGGCAATCGCGACCGATTCTCTTTAGCAAATTTCTAATCTTTGTCAACAGCGCGCGCGGCCAGCGCCGTGTTTTAACGCATTCGACCGGTCAAAGCACCGGCGCGGGCCAGCCATGTTTCTCGAAGGCGCTTAAGCCGCCGTCAACCTGAATTTCCCTGACGGCGTGGGAGGGAGCATGGACACTGGCTCCATGGCGATCGGCAGCGCGGGTTTAAGCAATTCTTCCAACCTTCCAGCCAGTGTTTTCAGTTCCGCGGGTTCCGGCCCATCACCATCCGAAACAAATCGGAACCGAAATCCGCGGGGGCCTTCCTGATGCACCTGGTAATGAGCAATTCCCGACATCCTGTCAAAGCACAGGTCCACATCCCTGGTAGTCACCCGGCGGCCATTGCCATCACGGATGGCATCCCTGGCGCGGCCATGAACGATATAACTCGTGCCATAAGGAAGCGCGCTGCGTTCCACAACGTCGCCAATCCGATAACGCAGCAGCGGCATATAATTGTTTGTAAGAGTGGTGACGACGAGATCGCCGATCCCGCGATCATCGGTTTGCACGACTTCGAGGAAAGCATTTTCATAACAGGGTTTCATGTTCCCCTGCCCGTCTTCCATGAGCAGATGGCCCGTTTCGGTCGAGCCATAGAGGTTAAAAATGGGCACGCCAAAAACGCGCTCAAGAATTCGTTTGTGGACAATGCTGACAAATTCGTAGCTGCACAGAATAAATTCCAGTGAAGGAAAACGGATCCCCCGCCGCTCGCAATAAAGGGCAAACCAGGCGGCATGCACAGGGTCCACGTCCAGGAGTTTGGGCGACCAATCGGCGATTTCCCGGGCCATGCGCGCCATGTCGTCGTCTTTGAGAATAAAGGGAATCCGTGCCTGGTTTACGTACAGTGTATTACCGAAGACACGCTGCGCGCGGGAGCGCCATGCGGAAAAGCAAACGCGGCCATTGCAGGCGGGTGTGGTGAGAGTGGCGCGGCGGACGTTGGGATGCGCATCCAACAGGCGAGCCACAGACGGGTTCAGGCGCAACGCCCGCTCTTCCTGGGCCTCCCACCACCCGCGCCGAAACAGCACGGGCAACTGTTCGCCCGACGTGCCGGAGGTATGTTCCAGTTCCACCGCCTGCTGTTCCAGCAACCGTTCTAGATTTTGACCCGGCGGCAAAAATGGAAAGCCCTGCCGCATCTCGCGCTTGCCATTGACGGGAAAGGACTGAAGCGCCTCCAAAATGTTTTGGCCGTCCGGCCTTTCGGATAGAAAACCGCGATATAAGGGATGGGCTTGCCAGTGCGGCAGGAGTTCTTCCAGCCGGGATAGCTGCCTTTTTTCCTCGATAATTTCGGGAGTGGCCAACATGTTTCCCTTTGCCTAAATGGAACAATTAACGTTACAACAAAATTGTTGGAAAGGCAACCGGGGATGCCTTCAAAAGAAAATTGAAACTTCTTCTGGACAAAAAATTTTTCTGAAATTCAAATAGTGCGCAGTCATGGGCAAATCAAAACGAATTGGAATTCTGACCGCGGGCGGTGACAGCCCGGGTTTGAACGCAGCCATCCGGGGAGTGGGGAAAACGGCCCTGGGATATTATGGCATGGAGATCGTCGGCTTTCGGGACGGTTTCCGGGGCATCGTCGAGGATCGGCGGTTGAAACTCGATAAATCCACGCTTGCGGGAATCCTGACGGTGGGTGGCACCATTCTAGGGACCAGCCGGGACAAACCTCATCGCATGCTGGTGGAGGGGCGGACGCGGGACATGACCCAGACGATCAAGGAGAATTACAAAAAGCTGGAGCTGGGCGCGCTGGTCTGTTTAGGCGGCGGGGGAACGCAAAAGAGCGCACTGCATCTTTCGGACGCGGGGCTGAACATCATAACGCTGCCCAAAACGATTGATAATGACGTGGCGCACACCGATTCAACGTTTGGCTTTGCAACGGCACTGGACATTGCGACCGAGGCAATTGATCGCCTTCACAGCACCGCCCACAGCCATCATCGGATCATCGTGGCGGAAGTGATGGGCCATCGGGCGGGCTGGCTGACCTTGGGAGCCGGGATTGCAGGGGGCGCGGATGTGATCCTGGTTCCGGAAATTCCGTACAATGTTGAAAGAATTGCCGAAGCGATCAAGCGGCGCAGCGGCCGCGGGACGAATTTCAGCATTGTGGCCGTGGCCGAAGGGGCCAGGAGCCTGGAGGACGCCCGGGCATTTAAGCTGGTGGAGAACAAACGTGAACGGGCGCGAACATTGGACGATCGAAAGCAGGCCAAGGTTGAACTGGCGGCGCTGGAACAACGGCACACAGGAAACACACTGCGACTGGCAAAGCAGCTTGAAGAATTGACCCGTCTTGAATCGCGGGTGACCATTCTGGGATACGTCCAACGCGGCGGCATACCCTCGCCCACCGACCGGCTCCTGGCGTCGCGCCTCGGCGCGGCGTGCGCGGATTTAATCCATGAAAATGTTTTTGGAGTCATGGTGGCCGCGCGCGGCGACGGGACCGAACCGGTGCCGCTGGAAAAGGTCGCCGGAAAACGCAAAACCGTGCCGCCGGACCATCCCTGGGTCGAAGCCGCACGGAAAGTAGGAACGTGTCTGGGTGATTAACCCCTAAGCACCGTCGCGCCCGACGCGGGACGCGTCGTGAAAATGGTTGCCTCGATTCCGGTTTTCTTTTTGTACTCCGCCGCCAGTTTTTTGGAAATGCTTTCGATCACTTCGGTTTTCACCAGAGCAACGGCGCAACCGCCGAAACCGCCGCCGGTCATGCGGCAACCCAGAACGCCCCCTTTCAATCCGATGCCCTCGGCGATTTCGACAATGGTGTCAAGTTCCTTGCAACTGACTTCATAATCCTCGCGCAACGAACGGTGGCTGGCAAACATCAACTGGCCCACCGCCGGCCAATTGGCGGCACAGACGGCTTCGGCAGCCTGAACGGTACGTTCAATTTCGCCGATAACATGGCGGGCGCGGCGAAAGACGACATCGTCAATTTTTTCCTTTGCATCGGCAAGGGCATCGGGCGTGGCTTCGCGCAACGAGGGCACGCCGAGCGTTCTGGCGGCGGCCTCACATTGGCCACGGCGCTGGGCATACTCACCATTGGCCAACTCGTGCTTCACGTTTGTATTGGCAATCAACAGCGACACACCGGGGTCGGTCATCGGGACCAATCGAGTTTCGCGTGAGCGGCAATCGAGTAGAAGCAGATTGTTCTGTCGTCCCATTACCGAAATAAATTGGTCCATAATTCCGCACGGGACTCCCGCGTATTCATGTTCCGCTTTTTGGCAAAGCAGCGCCTTTTCGACTGGAACAAGCGTCCTTCCGGTAACCGCCTCGATTAATGTAGCCGTGCAAACTTCAAGTGAAGCACTGCTGGACAGCCCGCCACCCAGGGGAACGGTCGAATGGAGCAAAACGTCCAAACCGCCGGGGTTGAGGCCCCGTTCCATCATGCCCGCAATTACACCGCGCGGATAGTTTGACCATTTTGGCGCGCCGCTCTTCACGGGAGCGGAGAGGTCAATGAACGCTGTTTCGGCGCCGGACGCGTCGCGAATCTGAATGGTCTTTTCTCCGCCGGGCGCCTTGTCCGCGGCCATCACGGCGTAACGTTCGATGGCGGTTGGCAAAACAAATCCGTCGTTGTAATCCGTATGCTCACCAATGACATTGACACGGCCCGGCGCGGCGACGATCCACCGCGCGGGGCGCCCGAAAGTTTTGGCATACAAGTTGGCGGTATCGGCGGCGAGTTTTTGCAAATAGGTCATGGCGAATAAGCATGGTGATTCTGCATGGAATGGGCGGGATTTGCGAGCCGAAACGTAAACGTATGCAACAATTGAAAGAACGCCGGAAAAGAACAGCAGCGTTCAGTGGCCCGTTTTCGAATGCGCTGGACCGCTTCACCCATTCAACGGATTGTTCAAGGCTTCGACGGTAACGATTATTTGGTCAGATAATACCTTCGGGTATATTCCTTGACCATGCGATCTGTTGTAAAGCGGGACACGAGGGTGGTCATGGCGCGACGAATCCTCTGGATCCATTTGCGCGGAATGCCATTGGGGTCGCGGTCAAAGAACAACGGAATGACTTGTTCAGTCAATGTTTTGTACAGATTCGCGCTGTCGAGACGGTCCTGCCCGGCAACGCTGTCGGGTTGAGAATCGTCACCGATAGCGAAACCATTCGTGCCATCGTAACCCTCACGCCACCAACCATCCAGGATGCTTAAGTTGAGGCAGCCGTGACAGCCGGCTTTCATACCGCTGGTGCCGCTGGCTTCGAGCGGGCGGCGCGGATTGTTCAGCCACACATCGCAGCCGCTGACCATTTGGCGCGCGACGTGGACGTCGTAATTCTCGACGAATACCACGTAATCGGACAGCGCGCTGTGCTTGCTCAGGTGGATGATTTGCTGGATGAAGCGTTTCCCTTCATCATCACGCGGATGCGCCTTGCCGGCAAAAATGAACTGAATGCTCCGGTCCTTGTCTTTGCAAAGTTTGACGATGTTGTCAAACTGTTGAAAGATGAGCGGCGCGCGCTTGTAGGTGGCAAACCGGCGCGCAAAGCCAATGGTCAGCGCATCGGGGTTGAGCAAATGGTCAAAACGGATAAAATCGCCGGCCGAAACGCGCGAGGTCATGTAGAGAGAACGGCGCCGGACAAATTCGATCATTTCGCGCCGCAAACTGTAGCGTAACGCCCAGAGTTCCTCGTCCGAGACGAACGCCGGATCAGCCATTTTCTCCCAGAATTCGCCCGAGTTGACGGCTTTGGCCCAGTCGTGCCCGGATCTTTCATGCCACATGCGGGTTGCGTCGTCCTGATCGGTGGACAATTTGTCCCGCCAAAATTTTCGCACCGATCCTTTCATCCAGCCCAAAAGGTGAATGCCATTGGTGATGTGGCCGATGGGCACTTTATCAACAGGCGTGTCCGGATAAAGGGGCTGCCACATGTGGCGGCTGACTTGACCGTGCAACTGGCTCACGCCGTTGGCGGCGCGTGAAAGTTTCAATGCCAGGACTGTCATACAAAAGGATTCCTGCGGATTCTGGGGATTCACGCGGCCCAGCCCCAAAATACTCTCAAAGGGCACCGGCAATTTTTGCCGATACAGTTGCAGGGCGTAGTCCATCAGTCCCTGGCTAAAACGGTCGTGCCCCGCCTCGACTGGCGTATGCGTGGTGAAGATGCACTCGGCCTTTGTCGCCGCGCAGGCATCGGCAAAGCTCTTTCCGGAATCCATTTTTTCCCGGACCAGTTCGAGGGTGAGAAAGGCGGCGTGCCCCTCGTTCATGTGGAAGACTGAGGGCGTGACGCCAAGCATTCGCAGGAGGCGCACGCCACCGATGCCCAGGAGAATCTCCTGCATCACGCGCATCGTGCTGTCCCCGCCATAGACACGCGCAGTCAGGTCGCGAAAGTGCTGGGCGTTGTCGGGATGGTCAGCGTCAAGCAAATAGACCGGCACGCGGCCGACATTGACACGCCAGGCCCTGAAGAAGACGCGGCTTAAATTTATCTCGACGTCGCATACCAAAGGTTGGCCCTTTTCGTCCAGCACGGGTTCGAGAGGCGCATTTTCAGGATGAATCAGATTGTAAAACTCCGTTTGCCAGTTGTTGGTGTCTATGGTCTGTTGGAAGTAACCCTCGCGGTAAAACAGGCTGATGCCGACAAGACCCAGGCCAAGATCGCTGGCGGATTTGGCGTGATCGCCGGCCAAAATGCCCAAGCCGCCGGCGGAGATGGGCAGGGATTCATGGAAGCCAAATTCGGCGGAGAAATAAGCAACCGGATTTTTGAGCAATGCGGGCGCATTGACCTGTCCCCAGGTATTTTTCTGCTCCAAATAGTTGTGGAAATCCCGCAACACGGCGCGGGCGCATCGCTCAAAATTCGCGTCCTGGAGATGGACGCGCAATTCGTATTCGGACACTTCGCGCATGACGGCGGCGGCGTTGTGATAAAGATTTTGCCACGCCCGCGGCGAAAGCTGTTGAAACAGGTCCTGCGCCTCCTGGTCCCACGTCCACCACAGATTGCGGGACAGTTTCTTCAATCCGGCAGCCAACTCATCCAGTTGCGCGCTCGAAAGCGGTTGCTTCATAGGCGTTCTTATTTCCAACCCGGCCTCACTGGCCGCGAGCCATTGACACTAAAGTCGCAAGGAACCGGCGGCAAATAAAAAACGCGGGAAAATTAAAAAAATTTAGAAGGCCTCCCGCCCATGGCGCAAGCATTAGCGCAAAGAATGCATGGCGTTACAAAAGATGCCCCATCTTTTCGCGCTTGGCTTTCAAATAACGCTTGTTGTGAGGATTCGGTTTGACCCGGATGGGCACCTGCTCGGTGATTTTGAGTCCGTAACCTTCCAAGCCGACGACTTTCCTGGGATTATTCGTGAGCAACCGGATCGTTTTCAGGCCGAGATCAACAAGGATTTGGGCGCCCAGGCCGTATTCGCGCAGGTCCGTGCCATAGCCAAGCTTTTGATTGGCCTCGACGGTGTCATAACCTTTTTCCTGCAATTTGTAGGCTTTGATCTTCGAAGCCAGGCCAATACCGCGCCCTTCCTGCCGCATGTAAACAATCACACCCGCTCCCGCCGCAGCCACCTGGCGCATGGCCTGATGCAATTGCGGACCGCAATCGCACCGGCGCGAGCCAAAGACGTCACCGGTGAGGCATTCACTATGGACGCGGACCAGGACATTTTGTTTGCCCGCTATCTCTCCGCGCACAAGCGCGAGGTGATGCTGGCCGTCCACTTTTGAGCGATATAAGTGCAGAACAAACTCGCCGAAATCCGTGGGCATCTTCACCGTTTCGACCCGTTCAACGAGCTTTTCCCGGGTGCGGCGGAACTGAATCAAGTCCTCAATCGTGCAAATTTTGAGCCTGTGCTTTTTGGCGAACTTGGACAATTGCGGCAGGCGGGCCATGGTTCCGTCGTCATTCAGAATTTCGCAAAGCACGCCGATGGGCCGGCACCCGGCAATTTGCGCCAGGTCCACAGCCGCTTCAGTATGGCCCGCGCGCTGTAGCACCCCGCCTGGCCGGGAGCGAAGCGGAAACACGTGGCCCGGCTGCACTAAATCTTCGGGCACCGCGGTTGGATCAGCCATCATCCGAATGGTTGCGGCCCGGTCTGCCGCGGAAATACCCGTCGTAATCCCGCGCGCGGCGTCCACGCTCACTTGAAAATCCGTGCGGAAACTCTCCCGATTTTGCCGCACCATGCGTTCAATGCCTAATTGCTGCAATCGTTCGGAATTCGTCGGGACGCAAATCAGCCCGCGCCCATGCCTGGCCATGAAATTTACGGCTGCCGGCGTGACATGTTGCGCGGCAAGAATCAAGTCGCCCTCGTTTTCGCGATCGGCATCGTCCACCACAATGACCGTTTTGCCCCTGCGAATGTCCGCGACGACGGATTCAATGCTGTCAAACTCTCGGTCCATAAAGAAACAGCATGCCTAATCCAGAGACGATGCCAATCCTTAATCATTTTTTAGATTGTCCGGGGGCGGCTTGCGATTTATTTTGATAAGCAGAGATGGGAAAGAAACCGATCACACCAAACCACCGGCATGATGACATCGGCTGCTCGACGCACGCGTCCGCCCTTTCAAATGAAAACCTGCAGCGACTGGACCGCCTGGCAAACCTGGGGACATTGTCGGCGGGGATCGCACACGAAATCAAAAATGGGCTGGTTCCAATCCGCACTTTTGTCGAATTGATGTTGGAAAGGAGCAACGAGCGGGAACTGGCAGTCACGGTGGAGAGGGAACTAAAGCGGCTTGATTCGCTCGTCAGCCAAATGCTTCGGTTTGCCGCGCAAAAGCCCGCAACGTTTGCGCCGGCTCGAATTCACGAAGTTCTGGAGGCCTCATTAAGGTTGTTACAGCACCAGATTGACGACAAAGCCATTTCTGTGAGCCGGGACTTTAAAGCCGCACCCGGTGTCGTTGAGGGGGATGAATCTCAATTGCAGCAGGTAATCATGAACTTGCTATTAAATGCGCTGGAGGCAATGACCGTCAATGGCGCCCTGACCATTTCTACCGAAACCGTCCCACGCGAGGGCGGCACTGCCTGGCTGAAAATCCGGATCAAAGATACTGGCATCGGAATCCGGCCGGAAAACCTGGACCGCATTTTCGAGCCATTTTTTACAACAAAAAATAATGGCACGGGCCTGGGGCTTGCCATTTCCCAGCGCGTAGTCTTGGAGCACCGGGGCCGGATTGAAGCCCAAAGTGAAGGCGGCCAGGGGGCGACATTTATCATTTCCCTGCCTGCGGCGGCCTGAGAGCCGATTCCCTATCAAAACCACGGCATTTTGAGGGGCCTTGCATTCACGAGAAAGAGGCTTATAGTGCCATAGGTGGCGGTGAGGAATTTCAATAGAAACGTTTGGAGTTATGGCAAAGGCACTAAATCAAAGCAGGCGAAAACAGCCGATCAATCCTGTTTCGCTTTCACGCAAGCGGTGCGAGGAGTCACTGAAGAATCTTTGCGAACCAGGGCTTTCATTTGCGGATGAAATTCACGTTCGCGCGAAAACGGTCACTCCGTTGCTAAAGGAAATTTTGGAGTTTCGGCCGCAGCCGCATTGGAAGTGAAATGCATTTTTCGTCCGGCTCGAATCCGTGACGTTGAAGCTAGGGCACTTTTTTTGTCGGGCGCGCACGCAGGCGCCGGTAAGACAGCCCCCATGGCACAGGTCAATGGGATGATCCTCTTGGCTATTGGTGAATTTCCTGCTTAAAACGCCTCCGAAGCGGGTCAAATTACCGGCTCACGACGGCACAGGTTTGCCGCAGCCTCGTTGCGCCTCAAAGCCTGCCAGACCCAAAGAAGCCGTCCGGACAGGCTGCTGAGCCTCCTTGTCGCCCATCCGAGACCAACGCAGCGGCGCATTTTTATCGCGTCAGGGGGTTGGTGCTCCCGCCCGGAATTGAACTGGGATACGCGGTTTAGGAAACACGTATGCTTTCTACATGATGGTATGTAGAAAACAACGACAAACATTGGCGGTTTTTCAAGTTGTGACGATTCCGTCACACC
>JBOHXA010000649.1:0-2784 GCA_050737335.1 Limisphaerales bacterium
GGTAGATTGCGGTTAATACCGGCGATTTCGATGGTTTGAGGCCCATAGCCAAAATTGGCTATAATGCCGCGTATGGTCATCCTAAGTGGTGATTGAAGTTGCTGCTGTTACTGTTAATTTTTTCCATGAACCGGCCATCTGAAACCCGATTGCGCCGAGCAGGCGCGGTGAGAGTTGTGTTGGCTCTTTTTAAAAATGTTTCGTGATGAGTAATAATATTAAAATGAGTTCGAAGCGCTCCGGCGGCTTCACGTTGATCGAACTGCTGGTGGTCATCGCCATCATCGCGATTCTAGCGGCTATTCTGCTGCCGGTTTTGGCAAAGGCCCACCGTAAGGCGTTAAGGGTGGTGGATATTGACAACATGAGAGAGATTTCCCAAGGCTCGTTCATGTACACCGGGGACAATAACGACTGGTTTCCCATTTGCAAATTGGGGGCTGGGAATCGATGGGGAACCACCACGGTCAATTATTTGAGCGGCATACATTACACTCGCTATCTTGCCATAAACCCGGAGGGTTACAGTGGGCCTTTGACCGTTCAACCCGGCAAATTCATTCCTCAAAGGGCCGCCCCTTACCTTCAGAACGAAGGGATGCTTTACGGTTTGGGAATTGTGCAAAATCCGGCGGCCTTTTTTTGTCCACTATTACAGGCCCCCGAGTTGACGACTGCGAATTATACGACAAACGGCATTTTCCCGTGCGCGGACGTCCCCACCGGCGTTTGGCGGGCTCCCTATATGTACAATCCGAGATTGGCGTCCGGGGGGCTGCCGGGAGAGGGGACCTTGAATCTCGAGAGAAAATACCAAAAAACCAGCGATATCCGGCGGATGGACGTTTTCATTTTGGATTACGTTGAAGCCGGCACAGCAAGCGGTGGGCCGGACAGCGCCGGAGGCAGGGGCGTGCCTTTTAACGTCCAGGATTGGGCGCAGTGGCCATCCCCTGGCATTGAAGTCACGTTCACCGATGGCTCGGTAAGATATTGCAAACTAAACATCGCAACCGGCATTGCCGCATACCCAACCTGGATGAGCCTGGTTGAGAATAATCTGGACGGAGGCGAAGACAATTCGTCGTATGCGGGGTACGATGAGCTCTTCACAGTTTGCCAGAACGAATAGCGAACCGGGCTGCCCCTGCCCAGCCGTTAGTTGAGCGTTCAGTCCCGCCGGGTTTTGTGGAATACTATTTCTTCCGATTGTATCACGGCAACGGCCCGCAGGCGCAAGGTTTTGATAATGTATAAACGGAATCCGGCCGTTCTTTCGCTCGCGCTGATGCTTTCCGCGGGGTCCGTCGCGTTCGTTGCCCGGGCGGCCAACTTCGCCCCGCCGGCATCTCCAAACGCCGTTTACGATTTCAATCCAGACTGGAAATTTTTCAAGGGCGACGCGCCGGGAGCGGAACGGCCCGGTTTTGACGATTCAAAATGGGCGACCGTCAGCGCGCCGCATACCTGGAATGATACCGATACCTTTGACGAACTCATTTCCCATGCCGGCGGCGAGCGACACGAATACACAGGCATCGGCTGGTACCGAAAGCATTTCAAATTGCCGGAAAATGCCAAAGACGGAAAAGTGTTTTTAGAATTTGAAGGACTCAAGCAGGCCGGACGATTTTGGGTGAACGGAAGATTCGCGGGCAAATACGAAAACGGCGTCACGCCGGTGGGCCTGGATTTGACGCCCTTTGTTCATTTCGGAGAGGAAGATAACGTCATCGCGGTGAAAGTGAACAACAGTGATCACTACAAGGAACAAGCAACGGGAGTGGAATATGAATGGATGGGCCGCGCTTTTAATCCCAATTACGGCGGATTAAACCATGACATTCGGCTGATCCTGACCGGCAAGGTTTATCAAACGCTTCCGCTTTATGAGAATCTCAAAACCAGCGGCAATTATGTTTATCCTTCCGATTTTTCCATCAACAACGGGACGTGTGACGTCAACGTTGACTCACAGGTCCGAAATGAAAGCGGCCAGGCGAAAAGCGTTTCGCTCTCGGTTGTCGTTGTGGATGCGGAGGGCAACGTTTGCGCGCATATTCCAGGGGATACAGGGATTTTGGCCAGCGGCGCAACCGGAACCATGAGGGCGCGCGGCCAATTGACCGGCGCGCATTTTTGGGACGATCAACATCCGTATCTTTACGACGTTTATTGCATCCTCACGGTGGAGGGCAAAGCGGTGGACGTTCAACGGATTCGGACTGGGTTTCGGAAAACCGCGTTCCGAGGCGGAGTGGGGACGGGTGGGGTTTATGTGAACGGCCGGTTTATCTGGTTAACGGGCTATGCGCAGCGTTCATCAGATGAATGGGCGGGACTGGGTGAGGCGTATCCGGACTGGATGCATGATTACAACGCGGAATTAATCAAGAGCACGCACGCCAATTACATTCGCTGGATGCATATTTCTCCGCAAGCGGTGGACGTGCGGGCGTGCGACCGGGCGGGCATTGTCGAGGTCTGCCCGGCGGGCGACAAGGAGGGGGACCCGGCATTGGACCGGCGGCTCTCGCCGAAAGCGGCGCGGGTCCAATGGCAGCAGCGGATGGAGGTGATGCGGGACTCGATGATTTTCTTTCGGAACGATCCGAGCATTTTTTTCTGGGAAGCGGGCAATTCGGTGCTGACGACCAATCACATGCGGGAGATGGTGGATTTGCGGAAGCAATGGGACCCGAACGGGGGGCGGGTGATCGGCACGCGGGACAACGACAATGCCGCGCTGAACAAGGCCATCACGCCGATTGCCGAGTATTACGG
>JBOHXA010000650.1:0-12945 GCA_050737335.1 Limisphaerales bacterium
ATCTGTATGTTCCGCACACATCGCCCTTATCAACCTTGAACCCGCCCTTTTCGGTCGAATGTTGGTTTTTCCCAACCAACCTGGCCAGTGAAGATATTTGGGCTCAATGCGGCGATGAAGGCTTGAATTATGGCGGCACCGCTGGCGGCAACAAAGGAACTCTGGCTGGCGTCCGGTTGGTTTGGATGAATGGAAAGAATACTGGCTTCCAAATTTATAACCTGGATGGGAGCCAATATTCGGCAGGCTTCGCAGGTGATAATGATAGTGGCACAACTTCTGCCTATCCAACCAACAATTGGTATCATCTCGTTCTGATTTGTGACGCAAACACGAACTTCAGCCTGTATGTCAACGGCAACCCGGTATCGTTGGCAAACTTTGCCACCACGCCCGCCAGTGGCCCCGGGACGTATTCGCCGGATTATTGGACGCCGCTGACCATTGGCGGCGGTCGGGGCGGAACCCGTGCGTGCGCCGGTTATATAGATGAGGTGGCTGTCTATACAAATATGCTTGGCGACCCTGGCACTCATTACGCTGACGGGATCAGCGGTGCCGCCGGCGCGTATGTGTCGGACGTTCTGAACGACAATCCCGTGATTTATTTGCGGATGGACGCGCCGGCCGCTTATACGCCGCCGGACGTCAGCACTTGGCCGGCGCTGACGAATTACGGAATGACCAATGGCGTGGCCGTCGGCAACGGCGTTTATACTCCAGGCACGATGCCGGGTCTTATCAAAGGAGCGGTTGTCAATCCCAACGGCGTGCCGTTTGGCGGAGTATCGACTAATTTTGCCGCGTTGAGCGGGATAAGCAGCTTTGCGGATGCCGGTTACGCGGCGGCTTATGATCCCACTGGCGCGGTGCCTTTCAGTATCACTGCCCTGTTCCGGGGTAATCCCTGTGATAACCGTTTTCAAAACATCGTTGGTCATTCGAACAGTTCCTGGCGGATTTCCATGAATACCGACGGCGCCCTGCAATGCACGCTGGGGTCGGACTCAGGCAGCGTGATCAATTCAGCAGGCGTTTATAATGATGGAGACTGGCATCAGGTGGTGGAAGTCTATACGCCGGCTTCCGCCCCGAATGTGATGGGAACCAATGCTCTTTACGTGGATGGTATGCTGGACACATCAGTCAGCACCGTGAGCACCAATGGCATTGGTCCCGGATCGCCGGACGACGTGCTGATTGGCAGTGACCCGCAATATACCAACAACCCGGCCGGCGCGGGTCGGCAGTTTGCCGGGCAGATCTGCGATGTGGCACTGTTCAATCAGGCGTTGACCTCCGGCCAGATCCAGATGCTTTACAGCAATTGTGAAGTGTTGCCCTACATTACCGGCCAACCTGTCACCGGCCGGACCATTAACGGCGGCACCGGCACCTACATCGATTTCGGCGTGTTGGCCAATGGCTCTCCAACTTTGGATTACCAATGGTATTTCAACACCAGTTCAAACTACAATGGCGCAACCAAACTGGTTGACGGCGCACAATACACGGGAGCCACAACCCTCGAGGTGACGGTCACGAACCTGACTGCCGCTGACAGCGGCTATTACTTCGCGGTGATCACCAACAATTATGGTTCGGTGACCAGCATCCTGGCCAGCCTGACGGTCAATACCGCGGCGACGATTAACGGCCAGTTTCCGGTTCCCTACACCAATCTGTTCACCTTGTATGCCGGAGCCAGCCCCACCTTCTCGATTTCAGCCGCCGGCGCGCAACCGATTACTTATTTTTGGTACACGAATGGAATCCTGGACGCAGCGGCGACAGGTTCCAGCATGGTATGGACGAATGCGCAGGCGGGTTCAATTACGAATTATTGTATTGTGACCAACGTTGCGGGTTCAGCGACGAGCATGGTCTGGACGGCGACGGTGCTGGCGGCTCCGACTGCGCCGTATCCGACGAATGTGTTGGCAGACAATCCCATTGGCTATTGGCGGCTGAATGAAGCGGATGACGGTCAGTCTGACGGCAATCCAGGCGCCATTGCGCTTGACTATGCGGGCGGAAACGACGCCATTTACACCAATGTTCTTCTCGGGCAAACAGGCTACAGCCCGAGCACGGATCCGAGCGATACTTCGGCAATATTTGGTGAATATGGCTCATTACCCGCCAACAACGAATACGCTGGTCAGATTCAGGGCATAGATTTCGCCGTCACCAACGGCGCAAACGGGGAATTCACGGTGGAAGCCTGGGCGAACGGCATCAACAGTGGTTCGTTTCCGCAGACATTAGGAGCGCCCTTAGCCACCAAAGGCATCTATGGAGTGGATGACCAGTTCAACCTCGGCATTGACACTACAAAAACACATTACCGCTTCTATGTCCGTGATGCCAGCGGCACTATCCACGTGGTGGGATCAGCCAGCCAGGTGCCGCTGGATAATAACTGGCACCACCTGGCCGGCGTTTGCGACGAGGCGAATGGACGATTGATGTTTTACGGGGATGGCAAACTCCTCGGCACGACGAGCATCCCGACAAATTCGGGAATCTACGAAACTCCGGAACCTATGACCATTGGCGCGGGCACTGCCGACGGCGTTACCTATGGCAACCAGTTTATCGGCAACATCAACGACGTGGCGGTTTACAACTATGCCTTGAGCATTGGCCAGATCACGGCCCAGTATTCCTCGGTGACGGGCATTCAACCTTATTTTACACAGACGCCGCCGTCAAGCATGACTGTTAATGCGGGCGACACGTTGGTCCTTCCGGCGGGCGCCGCTGGAACGACGCCGTTGGGCTATTACTGGACGGATGTGAACGGCGGCACCAACGTGGCGGCGGATGTGACCAATGGCCTTCCGCTCAATGCCACCCTGACGGTCAGCAACGTTCCTGCTGCCTGGAACAACGAGCAACTGGAGTTGACCGTGACCAACATTGACGGTTCGACGAACTTTTATGTCTCGCTCACGGTCTATACGAATGCGCCGCTAATCGTCAACGATCTGCCGCCGCAGGTCACGTTCATCTCTGGAAAGTCTTATACTTATTCGATTGGAGTCGTTGGCCCCAGGCCCTATGGCTATCAATGGTATAACGTGACGACGCCGATCTCCAATCAGACCGGTTCCACTTATATGGCGACTGCCGGCAGTCCGGGCAGCAGCACCACCTACTTTGTGGTTGTCACCAACGTTTATGGCGCGACTACAAGCTCCGTTTCCACCTTCGCGAGCATTGCGCAACTGACCAATTCTTATGCGACTAACATTCTCCAGTTCAATCCGGTGGGCTACTGGCCGTTGCAGGAGACCAATGCGCCGGCGATGGCGACGATGGAGACCAACTATGGCACGCTGGGCGCGCCGGGCAATGCCTATTACACCTCCACCAACGCGTCCATGGTGAACTTCGATCAAAATGGAGCCTTGGCGGGAGATTCGGACCCGGCGGCAGCCTTTGGCGCCGGCAACCAAAGCAGCTATGCGTTTGTGCCCCGGTTCTCGCCCGCCCTGACCATTAAGGCGCCATTCTCGTTGGAGGCCTGGGTCAATCAGTCCAACAATGTCTATGGAATTATCATCGGCGAAGGCGGTGGCACCGGATTGAATGGCAACAACCAATTTGGCGGCTGGCAAATGGGCTTTGGCAACGTCTCTGGCAACAACCTGGCCCAAATGCTGTATTACACCGGCGGCAACAACACGTCCATACAGTTCAATTCTTCGGTAAACGATCCGCCGCTCACGTGGTATCACGTTGTTGTCACCTATGACGGCACCAATTCGATTACCTATGTGAATGGTTCAGTGGTAGCGACGGGGACCACCATAAATGTCCCCGACACGTGGTCGCCGCTTTGCATCGCCAATGGCAAGTGGGATTATAACGCCGACGGCGGGCAGCGCCAGATTCGGGCCGTGATAGACGAGGTGGCGGTCTATACCAATGTGTTGACCCCGGACCGCGTCAGCGCGCACTACAACGCTGGCATTGACCCAGCCGACTATGGCGCCTACCAAACCAACGTCCTGGCCGACCAACCGCTGCTTTATTATCGGATGGATTGCGCGGGTTACACCAACACGCCGGTGAGCGAATGCCCGGCCGCGGTGAATTTCGGTTCCGCGCCGGTGAACGGAGCGTATCTGTCAGGCATCGTGCCTGGCGGCGCGGCCGGCCCGCCGAATGCGGCTCTGGGGACCCGCAGTGTGGCGGCGCCCATTAACGGTGTTATATCTTGCGTGGATGCGGGCAATGATCCGGCGTTCAACCCGACGGGAACGCAGCCGTTCACGGTCATGACATGGTTCAAGACTTATCCTTCCGATGGCCGGGTGCAGGCCATCATGAGTCATGGCACAAACTGGTCGCTGAATCTCGACGGAACCACTGGCCACGTTGTCTGGACCAATAGCGCGGGTTCGGCAATTTCGACAGCCGTACTCAACGACGGCAACTGGCATTTTGTGGCTGCAGTCTATGACGGGTCTTACAATTACCTTTATGTGGATGGCCAGTCAAGCAGTTCAACGGCGGCATCGGGCGGGGTTGCGGGCGACGCGAATGACGACGTGTTTTTGGGCGGCAATGAGGCCTACACGCAGGTTGATGGCATCCAGCTGTATTTCGCCGGCGCGCTCGCCCAGGCAGCTTTCTATACGAACGCGCTGAGTGCCACACAGGTTCAACAAATCTATAATGCAGCCGTTCCTGTTACCGCAAGCACCAACCCGACGAACATCGTGTTCTCGGTGACGGGCAATCAATTAACGTTAAGCTGGCCCGCCGACCACACCGGATGGCAATTGCAGGCGCAGACCAACAGCCTGTCGGTGGGCATCAGCACCAACTGGGTCAATGTGAGCGGTTCGACTACCACCAATATGGTCGTCGTCCCGATAAACCTGACCAACGGCAGCGTGTTCTATCGGTTGACGTACTAGTAAATCATGAGAAAAGTAATTTGCAAAACCAGGGAAACTTCATTCGTGGGGATGTCATGGGCTAATGGTATAACGAGGAGGTCAAACCCGGTTTCCAGTGGCTTGACTCCGGGCGTGAAGGCGCGGCAGCGCGCCTTCACGCTCATTGAGTTGCTGGTGGTCATCGCCATTATTGCCATTCTGGCGGCAATCCTCCTGCCGGTTTTAAACCAGGCGAAGGAAAGAGCGCTGAACGTCGGAGCTTTGAGCAATTTGCGCCAGCTTGTCATTGGCTGGAAGATGTATAGCGGCGACAACAACAACGTCCTGCCACAAAATATCGGGAATGAGAGTTATCCCACTTGGATTGCCGGGCAGATGAGAGGCAGCCAAAATGGCACGGCTCCGTCAATCAATGTCGCCCCCTATGTGGGGGTGGAGGACTACACTAACACGGCGCTTTTGCTGGATACGCGGTTTTCTCAGTTGGGTTCTTACATACAGAATCCAAAAATATGCGTGGACCCCGGCGACATAAGCATGTGGGCGAACCCCCACAGCCCGCCGTATTCACGGGTGCGCAGCTTTTCCATGAACTGCGCCGTTGGAGCCGCCAGTACAAGCACTGCTCTCGGACCCGTTGGCACTTGGCGCATCTATGATAAGGAAAGCCAGTTGATCGCGCCCAGCCCATCGGATGTATTTGTGCTGCTGGATGAACATCCTGACAGCATTAACGACGGTTTTTTTGAATTCTCAATGCCTCCAAATGCCAACCTGACGTCGTATATTGACATGCCTGCGGCATATCACAACGGCGCTTGCGCCTTTAACTTTGCAGACGGCCACGCGGAGCTTCACAGGTGGTTAAGACCCGGTGTATTTCCCCTTGTGAATTGGCAAGTTCAAAACACTCCCACGCCAATCAGGTCCCAATCAAGTAATACCGGCGACAACCCGGATGTTTTGTGGCTGGCGGCGCACACGACAGCGCCTGCTCAGACAGCGCCGGCAGGAACTTATTATCCCTGATGCGGCGGGTGAGGTCGGGGAATGCCCGCCATGAAAGAATAAAATTCAATCAATTCACGCTGGCGTCGGTTTGATAAACAAGAGGGGAAGCCGAACAAGATGAGAATGGTTTTCAGTGTAGTTTATACGGGTTGTCTTCTGCTAACCGCCTCGGCGCTGG
Source organism: Limisphaerales bacterium (assembly GCA_050737335.1). Lineage (GTDB taxonomy): Bacteria > Verrucomicrobiota > Verrucomicrobiia > Limisphaerales > UBA11358 > UBA11358. The sequence continues at coordinate 6,103 of JBOHXA010000650.1, forward strand.
CGCAGTCCCCGGTCACGCTGACGGTCAACACACAGTCGCCGGGCGCCGCCGTCCCGGCGGACTTCCTGGGGCTGAGTTTTGAGACGGGAAATTTGCAAAATAATGGTGTCGGGGTCAGCGGCTATATGTTCGATTCGACAAACACGGAGCTGGTCACGCTGTTCACGAATCTTGGAATTAAAAGCCTTCGCATCGGCGGCATTTCGGTGGAAGCACGGAATGGAATTATTCCCCAATATACTCCCACCAATCAGGATATTGACGCCCTGTTTCGGTTTGCGAAAGCCGCGGGCGTGAAGGTCGTTTTCTCACTGCGCCTGGAAAATGGGAACCCGGCACAAGACGCTGCCATTGCCAGCTACACCTGGACCAACTACAGCCAGTATTTGACGTGCCTGGCCATCGGCAATGAACCCAACGCATATCCCGCTTCCACCGGGATGACTAATTTTTCCTCCTACCTTGCCACCTGGACCAGCTTTGCCGCGGCAATCACCGATGTCGTTCCCGATGCGAAATTCGGCGGGCCGGACAGCAGTACCGCGGCCTGGGTCCCGCTTTTTGCCAACGCCCAAACGGGTTCAAGCATCGTGACGCGGATATTTTCCCATGATTACGCGGCGGGAAATTCAAGCAGCCTGACGGTCACCCAGACCATTGCGGGCATGTTGTCCTCCGGTTTGGACACCTCCGCGTATCCGAATTATTACAATACGGCGGGCGCTGTCGCCGTGGCGGATGGATTTCCTTTTCGTCTGACTGAATTTAACAGCTACGTGGCTTCTTATCCCGGCGTTTGGGGCGGGAATAACTCCTTTGCCTCGGCGCTGTTTGCGTTGGACGGCGCGCACTGGTGGGCGGCGCATAACGGTGGCGGGGTGAATTTTCACACTTTTTTAGGCAAATACAATGGCACCGTATTCTACGATGCGAACAGCAACTACCAGATTTTTCCGATTGCCTATGGCATGAAGGCATTTGATCTGGGCAGCCACGGCAGCGTGCTGCCAGTCGCGATTTCCAACACCGACGGGCTGAATCTGACCGCCTACGCCGTGAGCGACCCGACGAATCTGTATGTTACCATCGTCAACAAGGAATACGGCGCCAACGCGCGTGACGCGTCAGTGACGATTCTTCCCAGCGGATTTGGGAGCGGGAACGTGTCCGCCATGTTCCTGGTCGCCACGAATGGCAATGTTTTCGCGACAAACGACGCCACACTGGGCGGAGCGACTATTACCAACAACGCACCCTGGCTCGGGCAGTGGACGACTTTGAATCCGCTTACGAATGGCCAGTGCGTCGTGGCCGTGCCCGCGGGTTCCGCCGCAGTCGTGAAAATTTACAACGTCATTTTGTTTATTCCGCCGTTGATTGTGACGAACTTGCCGCAGCGGGTGTTTGTGGTGCCGGGTCAGGTTTATCAGTATTCGGTCGGAGCGGAAGGCGGTTTGCCGTTGAGCTATCAATGGTATCAGGACGCGACGCCGGTTGCCGGGCAGACGAACGCGACTTACGCAGTGACCGCGGGCAGTGTTGGGAGCAGTACCAGCTATTTTGTGGCCATCACCAACATTTACGCCTCTGTCACAAGCTCTGTTTCAACGCTGACCGTCATCGCGCCACCGACGAATTCATTGGCAACGACGATTGAGCAACTAAATCCAGCGGGGTATTGGCCGATGCACGAGGTGGAATCGGCGGCGCATGGGGACATTGAAACGAATTATGGCGACCTGGGCCTTTTGGGCACGGCCTATTATCCCGATTGGGCAAATGCGAATAACCACATAATCGCGCGTGGAGTTCCTGGCGCTTTAGCCTATGACAGCGACCCGGCGGTGAATTTTACATACGCCGGTGGCGCTAACGGTGTCGGGCCTGCCGCCGGGACTTATACGAACGTGCTGGCCGTTCCGCACACTTCGCCCTTGGCAACCTTGAATCCGCCGTTCTCGGTTGAATGTTGGTTCTATCCAACCAACACGTCGAGTCAGGACATTTGGGACCAGACTGGCTTCGAAGGTTTGAATGCAGGCAGTTCCGGCGGCGCCGCTGGCAATGTCGGCGGCATCCGGTTGGTTTGGAGCAACGGAACCAACACCGGCTTCCAGGTATATTCTTATTATAATAACTCGACCGTGATCTCGGAAGGTTTCTCGGGCAATCCCGGCGGCCCTCCTGCCGCCCCGCGCAACCATTGGTATCATCTGGTGGTAACCTGCAATTTAAACACGAATATAAGTCTCTACACCAATGGCGTCATGGCATTCACGACCCCGGCGATCGGGCTGTACACTCCGGATTTCTGGACGCCGCTGACCATTGGCGGCGGCCGGGGCGGCACCAAAGCGGTCGCCGGCTACATAGACGAGTTTGCGGTTTATACGAACGTATTATCCACCAATGACATCCTCCAGCACTACAGTGACGGTGTCGGTGAAAGCCAAGCCGGCGCGTATGTGGCCGCTGTTCTGGCTGATAACCCTGTGATTTACTTGCGGATGGACGCACCGTCTTACACTCCACCGGCAAGCGCCACCTGGCCGAAATTGCTTAATCTTGGCAGTGCGGGGATCCCCGGCGTTTACAGCCCTGGCACGATGCCGGGCATTCTGTCTGGCCCAATCAGTTCCAGCGGCGCGCCCTTCGGTGGAGTGACAAATAATTCAGCCCTGTTCAGTGGTGTCAGCAGCTTTGCGGATGCGGGTAATGTGTCGGCATTCAATCCGACTGGCTCTAACGCGAATTTCGCAGTAATGGCCCTTTTCAGGGGTAATCCCTGCGATGGTCGCACCCAGTCCATCGTCGGCCACGGCGCCAGCTCCTGGCAGTTGGGACTGACAACGGAAGGAAAGATTGTGTTTAACGCCGGAAACGGCAACAAAACCGCAGGGGCAACCGGCAGTTCGGCCGGCGATATTCAGACGGCAGGAGTTTATAACGACGGCAATTGGCATCAAGTGGCGGCGGTCAACCAGACAAATGCCATTTCCATATACGTGGATGGCGTGCTGGACACCTATGGAACACCCGCTGGCATTACAACGACGAATATTATTCCGGGCAATACGGACGACGTGATTATCGGCTCGGATCCGAGCTACACGAACAGTCCCGCCGGCGTGGGGCGGACTTTTGCCGGACAAATATGCGATGTGGCGTTTTTCACCAACGCGCTGACCGCTGCGCAAATTGCGGCGATTTATCTCAGTGCAAGCACTCCGTTGCCGGAGACGCTAACGCTCACAAAAGCAGGCAACAGCCAACTACAGTTGAATTGGAGCTATGGCACACTGCAAACGGCCACGAATGTAACCGGGCCTTACAACGACGTCACCAACGCCTCTCAGCCTTACACGATACACACAACCAACTCGCAGCAATTCTACCGAGTCATGCAAAATTAAGCCACAATGACATATCACGTTTGAAAGGAGATTAAGCGTGCAACAAATGGCCTCCATGGAGTCCGAGATACTAAAGCAGGCGCGGGCGCATCGGCGCGTGTCATTGGCGCGCAAGCTCCAAATTGCGCCCTCCACCGTTGGCAACTATACGGCGCGCCTCATTGCGGAAGGTTTCATCATCGAAGACCCCGATAAATCCGACTTTGAAATGGGACGCCCACCCACGGCGTGCGATTGAATCTCGACGGCGGCCAATTCATCGGCGTGGATTTTGAGGCCCGCAACATCATGGTCACGGCGGTGGATTTTTCAGACCATCCGCTTAAACAAGCGCATAAGGGCATTGCGCAGTCAGATTCGGTGGAGGATGTGATTCAAAAAATTGAGCAGGCTATTGAAGAGCTGGTCGCGGACAAGAAACCAAATGGGAAATCCCGGCTAAAAACAACGCATTCACGATATGAACAACAAACCCAAAGCTTTGATTTAAACATTTAAACAATATGATATCTCTTTTTGCATGAAAAATATCATGGCACAAGCATTTGGCGCGCTGGTCTTGTTCGCAGCGCTGTCCACTTCAATTTCTGCCATTGCCACGCCGCCGCCTGGTTACTATCTCGTCTGGGATTCCGAGTTTAACGGATCATCGCTCAATACCAGCCAATGGGGCTACCGCCTGCCCGGACCTGAACGGGACGCTTATGATACGCCCAATGCCATTTCCTTTAACGGCAGCAATCTGGTCATCACCACCTATACGCTCAATGGCACGAATTTTACCTGCCAGCTTTATACGGAGAAAAAATTTGAATCGAAATTTGGCTATTGGGAGTCGAGCATCAAGTGGAGTGATTCCAATGGCACTTGGTCCGCCCTCTGGATGCTGCCGCCGTCCCAGAGTTATTCCGCGGGTTCCTATATTGACCTCAACGATCCACAAGTGTCCGGTTCGGAAATTGATATCTGCGAGCACCGCTACGTTGACGGGTCCGATTACATCGCTCCCTATATTCAGGTGAACCTTCACTATTATGAGGGTTCCACCGCTGAAAAAAACGATCACGGCAGTCCCCTTGTGCCGACGAGTGGCGGGTTGCAAACTGGATTTCACACCTACGGTTTTTTGTGGACGGCCGATGCATATTCATTTCTGATTGATGGTTCTCAAGTTTATACCGCCTCTAAGTCACCCGTGTCCCATTCCACGGAATTTGCGCTACTGGACACCGCCGTGGATGATACTTCGACAACCTGGGCGGGTTATATTCCGACCGGCGGATATGGCAGTCTGGCCACCAGCCCCATCAAAATGAGCGTGGCTTACGTGCGATACTATGCGCCAACGAACGTCCTTTTTTGGACGGGTGCCAGTTCTGCAGATTGGAACAATTCCGGCAACTGGATTAGCAGTCAGTCGCCCACCGCAACCAGCGACCTGACATTTTCTTATTTAACCACCGCCAACCGCAGCATGGCAATGGGACGAAGTTACACGGTGGACGGGTTGATTTTTCTCACTTCACCCGCTCCTTTTACCATCACGGACCCCAACACACTGACACTGGGTGCGGGCGGCGTGGATATGACTGCGGCTTGCACAAATGTCACTCTTAATGTGCCCATAAATATCGCCTCAAACCAGATTTGGGGCGTGGGGCTTAACCGCGCCAACACCAAGGCCATTATTTTGACCGATAACGGCAGAATTTCCGGCTCGGCCACCTTGACCAAAAGCTGCTATGGCACATTGATTTTGAACGGCGCAAACAGTTTTTCCGGCATTTTGAACGTGGACACCGGCAGCAGTTCGAACAATGACGGCAATGTGATTATCGCCGGTTCCGCCGCAGTGTCCAACATCGCGGCGGTTTCCATTAACAACACCGGCATGGGGGTTTCGGCCTTGCAACTGTCGAACAGCGTGGCCATTCCATCAAACGTGAGTTTGGCTGGCCGCAATACGAGTGCCGTGCCAATCGAAAGCCTTGTGGGAAACAACGCACTGGCAGGAGGGCTTACTTTGACGGGAGGCGGCTCGAATTACCTGCTTAAGGCGGATGCCGGAACATTCAGCATTGAGGGAACTGTTTTCGCCGGCGGCACGGCCACCGGCGCGCATACTCTCACGTTTCAGGGTGCTGGAAATTTCCTGGTTCCGGCCTCTATACAAAACGGGAGCGCTTCCGCCATCAGCGTTCTCAAGAACAACTCCGGCACACTGACTTTTTCCGGCACAAATACTTTCACCGGCGCCACAACAATTATGCTCGGCGTACTATTCATGAACGGGTCGCTGGCCGGTCCGCTGACGGTGAGCGGAGGCACACTTTCCGGGACTGGCGCGATTGGAGGAAATACGCTCATTGAATCGGGTTGCGAACTTTCGCCCGGAACGGCCATTTCGGATTCCACCGGCACTCTATCGTTCGGCGGCAATCTCACGCTCGCATCCGGAAGCACTACTTACATGGAAATTAACGCGGGAACGCAGACCAACGACCAATTGATCGTGGCGGGCGCAATGAATTCGGGCGGAACGTTGGATGTGGAGAACCTGGGAGGAAAACCCGCCGCCGGCCAGAGCTTCAAATTATTTAGCGCGGGCAGTCAGACCGGCAGTTTTTCCAGCATGACTCTTCCGGCGTTGAATGCGGGACTGGCTTGGAACACAAACAATCTCACCGATGGAATTTTGTCCGTTATCGCCGTTTCACCGGCCGAGACGGTTGGGGTCACCAATTCCGCCAACGGCCAGATGCAAGTAAATTGGGATTACGGAACTCTGCAAACCGCCACAAACGTCACCGGACCCTACGGCGACGTAACCGATGCCGCGACGCCTTACATAATTCCGATGACGAACGCGCAACAGTTCTTCCGGGCGAGGGAAAATTAAACAGACAAAACCCTATAACCCTATGCTGAATCTGATTGGCATTTGCATTGGTGTCGGCATTTGGAGTGTGATGCTGTGTCTTGCTCCAGTGCAAAGCCGGGCCGACGCGGCTGTCGAGGCAAGATCGGCGACGCATTTGAGCGTTGGCCCGAAAGACCAGCCACAGTATGAGGTGCATTCCCCAAATCTCACTTTTGAGTTTTCAGCCGATGGCAAGATAATCGGCATGGCTCTTGGGCCTCAATCCACAGTCTTGGCGGTGCGGGGCGACACGCACCTTGGCGGCTGCCAGACCGAAGGTCCGGTCACGGTCAGGAGACTGGCCGGCGATGGCCTGGAGTTCACGCGCAAGGTAAGCAAGGACGCGCAACGGAGATGCACCGTGGTAGAGCGATTCGTGCCAACGACCAACAGCGTGAGATGGGGGGTTCAAATCCACAGCTACGGCGAGGACTGGTCCGCGCCAATAGACACCACGTTGAAATGGCCCACGACAAAGAACATATTGACGTGGGCTGCTTGGCAGGACCC
>JBOHXA010000651.1:0-15597 GCA_050737335.1 Limisphaerales bacterium
AGCGTATCCTGCTCGCTTTGGCCATTTCTTTGTTTATTCACATCGCCATTTGGGCCGCTTACGAGATAAACCGGGACCTTCATTGGATGCGGCATGTGCCCTCCATCGCCAGCAAAGCGATTCCCGCCCCAAAAATTCAACGTATTTACGAAGAACCCTTGGAATTTGTGACGGTGCAAGCGCCCTCCGCCGAGGCGCCCAAAAACACCAGGTATTTCTCCACCCAAAACTCCATTGCGTCGGATGACAGCGTAAAAAAGACAGCCGAAGTTCCAAAATTAAACGGCAAACAGACCGATATGGCGGCGACTGCGGACGTAGCCCGGCCGCAATTTTCAAAATCGCCGGACGGCGCGGACACGCATCAGGCAAATCAATCGGCCGAGAGATCCGGACCCCGGGCATCGGAAACCGCTGGAGACATGATGCTGGGCAAGCCGGACGAGCAGCAGAAACAGCCAAGGCCGCGCACATTAAAGGAAGCGTACGCGGAAATGGCGAAGCGTCTGCCAAGCCTGACAATGAGAGAAGAGGGCGGCGCGGGGCATCATGCCCGCTCCTCCGCGTTTGATGTCAAAGTGACTGGCTATGCCGATTACGACCAGCGTTTCGCTGAAACCGTGGACAACAATTGGTATAACGAATTGGATAGCCATCAGTTTGCGGAAGATCGCGTCGGAAAAGTTGTGCTGTATTTTCAATTAAATTACGATGGCACCATTTCTCAAATGAGAGTTGGAGAATCCACCGTGGGCGATTTGCTCGCGTATGTCTGCGAAAAGGCCGTGCTCGATGGCGCGCCGTATGAACGCTGGACCGAAAATATGCGTCTTCAACTCGGCGATTACATCAATGTGGAATACATCTTTGAGTACTAGAAGAAGAATATGGATACAGAAATCATTTACATTTTGCTCGGTTTAACCTCGCTGGTCGGTCTGACCTTTGTCGTTGAACGGGCATGGGCGCTCCGCTGGAACAATGTCGTGCCACGGCAGATTGCCGATGCTCTCGACCGTTGCGAATCGTCAGGCGACGTCGAAACCGTGCGCGCCATTTGTCAGCAAAAACCCTCGCCGCTGGGACGGCTCGTCCTGATGGCCTTGGATCACCTTGACTGGCCCAAAACCGACAACGTCGAGGCCCTCCAAACGGCTGCCCGCCATGAAATCGTCCTGTTGGAGCGCGGTCTTGTCGTTTTGGAAATCATCGTGGGCATCGCGCCGCTGCTGGGACTGGTCGGAACCATTGCCGGCATGATGACCGTTTTTGGAGACGTTGGCCAAACCGGGTTGAACGACGCGGCCAAACTCGCCGCCGGCATTGCCTTGATTCTCCGGGCAACTCTCTTTGGACTGCTCATCGCCATTCCCGCGCTCATCGCCTGGAGCTATTACAGCAAAAAAGTGGAGGTCCTGGCGGCGGAAATGGAGGCCTTGTGCGACGCGTTCATCCGCCGCCAATACGCGGGCCAGATTCGGTAGAAAACACCCCTCAATCATGCATTTCTACGTCCGCAAACGACGCGCCACTCCCGCCGTCATCATTGTCGCGCTGATTGATGTGCTGATTGTGTTGGTGATTTTTTTGCTCGTGACGACCACCTTTAAACAACAGACCGGCCTGAAACTTCAATTGCCGGAGTCCACCCAGGGAAAACAATCCGGAGCCAGCGAGAACCCGCCGTTCGTCGTGAGCATTGATCCCAAAGGAATCTATTATGTGGACAAATTTCCGGTCACGTTTGACCAATTGAAAGATCGGTTGAAATCCGCCGCCGCCAAAAATCCGGAACTGGTCCTGGAAATCAACGCGGACGAACAAGCGCCCTGGGGCAAGGTCGTAAAAGTTCGCGACGCGGCAGCCGACGCAAAAATAAAAACCCTTGTGGCCCTCACAAAACAACCGGCCGCAACGCCACGATGAGCGACAACAGTGGAACAGGCATGCTGCCCTCCAAAAAAGCCATGATATGCGGATATTCCCCGGACTGTCGGTGTCAAATCCACATTCGCAAATGACGGCTGGACATCCTGTTACAGTTCCGGCACAATGATTTCGTGCGCACAGGCGTAGGCGTTTCATTCGGGAAAGATACAGGCGCGGATGAAAATGGACCGGCATTGAATATACTTTCTTTCAAGCGTTCGTCCGTCGCCCTGCTCGCTTGTCTTTGCATTCTGGGATTGCCGCGCTCCGCGCGGGCCGATGGCTCGATCCCCGGAATGATCACCGCCGACAGCGTTTCGGGCCAATTTGTCGTCGTGGGTTCGCCGACGATCTCACCATTGGCGTCATTGCCGGACGTGGCCACCAACCAGCAATTCGTTCGCCTTGACCCGCCCCTGCTGGCCGTTTCCGCCGAACGTATTAAAAATGCTCTTTTACGAAAGCTCGGTGTTAACTCCGATCTCATGCAGGGCGGAACGATATTCCTCACACTCAAGCCGGCGAGCGCGCTGGACGAAGACGTCGCCGTTTTTCCGACACAATTGAGCGGTCATTGGGTTTACCATGTCGTTCTTCCGGACATCCTGCCCCGCGAACGCCTGGCTCGCGCGCTCACGAGCGTTATCCTCATGGATTATGCCAACCGCTATGCCGGACCGCGCCTCGCCCAGGCCCCGCCCTGGCTCGTCGAGGGATTCTCCCGTGAATTGCTCGCCGAAACAATGCAGGACGTCATCCTCTCCGTCCCCGACGAAATCGTGAACAGCATTTCCGTTGATCCCGTCAGCTTCACAAAAAAAGGCATGGACCCGCTTGCCTCCATGCGCGCCATATTTGACACGTATTCAATTTTGACGTTTCAGCAACTGTCCTGGCCCACGGATTTGGAACTGTCGGACGAAGACAGCGGGGTTTATCGCGCCAGCGCGCAATTATTTGTGGACCAACTGCTGGACATTCGCAACGGCCCGGCAAAAATGCGCGCGCTGCTTGACCGGCTGCCGCGCTTTTACAATTGGCAAACGTCTTTCTTTTCCGCCTTTCATCAGGATTTTCGCATGCCCCTGGACGTGGAAAAATGGTGGGCCTTGCAAACCGTGATCTTCGCCGCCAATGTTCATGGACCGCAGTGGACGCCTTCCTTTAGCCGTGAAAAGCTTGATCAAATTCTGAGCGTTGCCGCCGATTTCCGCTCCAGTTCCAACAGCATGCCCGTGCGCGCGGAGGTTTCCCTTCAGGATGTGATCAAGAATTTTGACTCGGAGACGCAATCGGAAATCCTGACCGGCAAACTCCACGACCTCGAAGTTGCGCAGTTTCGCATGTCTCGTTCGATGGCCATCCTGGCAGCCGAATACCGCAATGCGCTCGCCGGCTATCTGGGAGAAGCCCAGGTCAGCCGGACCGAAACCATCGTCGCCAGACCCGCCTCAAAGTTTGTTTCGGCGCGCGATACCGTGCGGGAATTAAACGTTCTGGACGCGCGCCGCAGGTCTTTGGCTCTGACTGCGGCGCGGCCCTGGCCTCAATAAACCGGGAAATCAATCCGCGTACTTCACACTGCAACCGTAAGGCTTGGTCTGCGTCACTTCAATCGGCTTGCCGCTCAGCAAGTCAGTGATCGCTTCACGGACATAATTCCGGGCGGTTTTAGGATTATGAAATGGGTCCGGCTGGTCGTCAATCGCGCCTTCGTAAACCAGCGTGCCTTTTCGGTCAATGACATACATGTCCGGAGTGGTCTTCATCCCATAGAGATGGCCTATGGCGCCAGAGCTGTCGTCCAGCCATGCGGTGACATCCATTTTTTCCTCCGCCATCTCCCGCCGCGCTTGGCCGTCCGTACGATGGCTGCGATTGTGCGGGTTCACCGAATTGACCAGCAGCCAGACAACGCCTTTGGCCGTCATTTCCTTTTGCAAATCCTGCATCGCTCCCGTGGCGTATTGGTTATGGCAATACGGACAATCGGAATTGTACGATTCGATGACGACAATCTTGCCCCGATAGTCGCTTAAATGGACCGTGTTGCCGTTAATGTCCATCGCCGTGAAATCCGGCGCTGATTTGCCCACTTCAACCGCGAACGCGCTCGCGGCCAGGGCCATAATACTCAATGAAACCAATAGCTTTTTCATAGTTTCTCAACAAAGTTTAGCTTGGGACCGTGAAATAAAGACAATGAATTTGGCATTAGGTTCAAAATCCGCCCCCGATGCCGCCTCGTAACTATATCCTCTTTTCATCCCCATCAATATAATCCACAAACGTCTTAATATCATCACGTTGAGCCAGGCCGGATTGTTCTTTGCGCCTCTTTAAGCGCGCCGCGCCATCGGCGTCGCCCGCTTTGGGATGCTCGTACATCGCCTGCCAGTGGGTCTGTTTGTCCGCGGCTGATTTTTTGACGGTCTTGCGCACCCAATCGCAGACCTGGCCGTCGGTCAGAGAATTCCTGACTACGTCAACCATTTGTTCGTGCGTGATTCCCGCAAATTTGAGCCACAGCGCGTCAAAACCTTTGCCAAGATTGCCGGTGTAATCGGAGTGCAATTTTCCCGCAAGGTGTAATCGAATTTTGTCAACGTATCGGGGCAGGTAATACCAGCCATCCATCGTTTCGCGCGGACTGCGCGGATAAATCATTTCGTCCATGCCGGAAATTATTAAAACTCTCGCGGCTCCTGTCAACGAGCGACTCCTGGCATGGGATGGAGCCAGTCATGGCGCTGGCACTGGCCAGCCATCCTTTGTCCATGCCAGTTTCCCCAGGGCCAGCCGGGAAAGCCCCCCCGAGGCGGCGTCGTAGTAATGGTAGCTGAACCAGATCGTGCCATCGTCCTTGAGGATGCCCATATGGCCCGGGCCGATAAACCGGCCGGTTGATGCAAGAAACTTCGTGCCGCCGCCAACTTCCAGGTCCTTGCCGTTCCTGTCCAGGTATGGCCCCGTGACGCGCGTCGCCCGGCCCACGCGGACCTCGTACGTGCTATTGGTGCCTTCGCAGCACTGGCCCCAATCCACAAACAGGTAATAATAACGGTAGTGGCGGGTCAGGCATGAGGCCTCAATCGAATAGTTCCAGGCAACGGGATAAACTGCCTGGTCCTGTGCGCGCAAACCAGTCCGCCGGTCCAATTGCGTAATGTAAATGCCCCGCCAATACGAGCCAAACGCCAACCACAGTTTGCCGTCTCTATCCAGCATGACGCTGGGATCAATCGTATTGTAATCACTCCCATTGGTGGACGCAATGACCAGGCCGCGGTCAGTCCAATGGTAATTGGACGCCGTCGGGTCAAGCGTGGGACTCGTCGCCAGGCCAATGGCCGATACCTGTTTGCCCCACGTCGAAACGGCGTAATAGAGCAGAAATTTGCCGTCCACATGAATAATATCCGGTGCCCAAAATTTACCTTGAAATTCCGGCACTGCGATTTTGGTCCATGCGGGCGGCTGCGGAAAAACCGGCGCGAGTTCTGTCCAATGGATCAGGTCGGGCGATGATTTGAACATGATGCCATCTGCGGTCCCGAAAACGTAATAATGATCGCCGTCCCGGATGATGGTGGACGGATCATGAATGAATGTATCGCCCTGCAACGCGACCGGCTCGAACTGCGCGTCATCGGCTGCCACGGCGCCTGATGCGACGAAAATGAAGAAGGCGCATAGGATTATTTGAAACGTCTCTGTCCGGACATAAAACGGTTCTCGCCGTTTGCGCCGCCTGCTTGATGTCATCATAAAACCATGGATTGAGCCAGAAATGTAATTTCCGGTGAAGCTTTATTTTTGGTCAGTCCGGGTTGCCCCTTGCGAGCAGCCCGATGACGTAGCGCATCCTGCGTTGCGGGACAAACCCGCTGTATTGCTGATTCGCAAAAGCGGCGGCGGGCAAGACCACGGTCAATCGGCCGGGTTATCCAGCAGTGCGGGGCGCGATACGGCAGACCCGGAAGTCTGCGCTATGGGTCCGGGATTCAAAGCTCGAAAATTGTATTGGCAATCGCGTTTGCATGCCTATCGTAATTCCGGATGAATTCAGATGATTTTTCCGGCTCCCGCGTCCTTGTCACCGGCGGCGCGGGTTTTATCGGCAGCGCGTTGGTCTGGGGTCTTAACGAGCGCGGTTGCGACGATATCGTGGTTTGCGACATTCTGGGCACGAGCGATAAATGGCGCAACCTTGCGCCGTTGCGATTCGCCGATTACATCGAGGGCGGCGTGTTACTGCAGCGGTTGCAAAGCGGCGCGCTGGGAAAGTTCGACCTGGCGCTCCATATGGGCGCCTGTTCAGCCACCACCGAACGCGATGCCAGTTACCTCGTCCGAAACAATTACGAATTTACCAGGGACCTTGCGGCCTGGGCTCTCGCGTCAAAGGCCCGTTTCGTCTATGCGTCCTCCGCCGCGACGTACGGCGATGGATCGGCGGGAATGAAAGACGGCGACGCTGCCATCGAGTTGCTGCGTCCGCTTAACATGTACGGGTATTCGAAGCAACTTTTTGATTTGTATGCCAAACGCAAAGGATTTCTAAAAAAGATGGTCGGCCTGAAATACTTCAATGTTTATGGGCCCAACGAAGATCACAAGGCGGACATGCGCTCGCTGGTTCACAAGAGTTTTGCGCAAGTAAAGAACGAGGGGATCATTCGGCTTTTCAAAAGCTATCGCGAGGACTGCAAGGACGGCGAGCAAAAGCGCGATTTCCTTTATATCAAGGACGCCGTGGCCATGACGCTGCGCCTGGCGGCCAATAAAACGGCCGGGGGCCTGTTCAACATCGGCAGCGGGGCGGCGCGAACGTGGATTGACCTGGCCAATGCCGTCTTTGCCGCGCTGGGAAAAAAGCCGAAGATTGAATTTATCGAAATGCCTGAAACCATTCGCGATAAGTATCAGTATTTTACCCGGGCGGATATTTCGCGGCTCCGCGCGGCGGGTTATCGGGACAAAATCACGTCCCTGGAAGACGCTGTGGCGGATTACGTCCGGAATTATCTGGAGCCGGACAAACGGCTGGGATGACCGGATTTTTGTCAATCCGCTGTCGGCCGACGATTCCGGATCACCCCGTCAATTCAGAAATCCGCTCATCCATCCATCCAGCGTTTGCTCACTTTTCAGTGAGCAACGCGCTCTTCTCGACCGCGCCGGGAATTTCCTTGCGGGAGGCGACGACATGGTCCACCAGGCCATAAGTTTTTGCCTCGTCCGACGACATGAAGCGGTCGCGGTCGGTGTCTTTCTCGATTCCGTCGAGCGTGTGTCCTGAATGCTTCGCGAGGATTTGATTGAGCCGGTCTTTGAGCCGAAGGATTTCCTTGGCCTGGATGCTAATGTCCGTGGCCTGGCCCTGCACGCCGCCCCAGGGTTGATGAATCATGATGCGGGCGTTGGGCAGGGCATAGCGTTTATTTTTCGTGCCGGCCGCCAGCAGCACCGCGCCCATGCTCGCCGCCTGGCCGACGCAATACGTATTCACATCGCAGGTGAGATACTGAATGGTGTCGTAAATGGCCAGGCCCGCGGTCACGCTGCCGCCCGGCGAGTTAATGTAAAGATGAATGTCTTTCTTGGAATCGGCCATTTGAAGGAACAAGAGCTGCGCAATGATGATATTGGAAACATTATCATCCACCGGAGTGCCCAGGAAAATAATGCGGTCAACGAGCAGCCGTGAATAAATGTCCCATGTCCGCTCCCCGCGGCCGGTCTGCTCAACCACAATCGGAACGAGAAAATTTTGCATGTCCTAGAAGCTACTTCATTTGTCAATATCCGCAAACCGAATTTTGGCCAACGGCTATCGCCAATCCCGCTCCCATCCCCGGATGAACGCCGGTGATTTAGCGCATCCTTGAAAAAAGGGTCCAAATCAGCACAAATGCCGAAGCAAAATCCTCGGGCTTTTCCTTGATCCACCGCGATACGTGTTCGGGGGCGAACCAACCGCCGGTTTCGATTTCTTCCGCATCGAGCGCGAAGGGACCGTCGCTGTTGCATTGGTAAACCCAGACAAATTCGGCGTCGGTTTCCGGGCAGGCGTTCACTTTAAAGACCCGCGCGGGCGGCGCTTTCAACTTCAGTCCAATTTCTTCCTGCAACTCGCGCATCGCAGTTTCGTCATACTGCTCGCCGGCGTCCACGTGCCCGGAACAAGACGAATCCCAGACGCCGGGCTGACGGTCCTTTTGCATTGACCGCTTCTGCAAGTAAATTTCGCCGCGCGAATTAAAAACCAGAACATGAACCGCGCGATGCAGCAGCCCCCGCGCATGAACTTCACTTCGCGGCGCGCGCCCAACCGCCTCGTCGTGTTCGTTGACAATGTCGAAAATGTCTTCGGTCCCGGCCATGTTGGGAAAGCATCTTTGCACGCTTCACGAAAAATTCCAATGACTCTTAAATGGTGGTCACAGGGAATTGGCATCGCCAGTTTTGTCTATTTGCGGAGTATTGAATCGCCGGATGCTAATGTCCACAATGGCTCAATGGCCATGCGACTAAGACAATTTGTATTTCTCTGTTTATTCTCGACTGCGTTGGCGCGGGTGACAGCCGCGGATTTGCCGCCTTCTGAATGGATTGATCCGGATACCGGGCATCGGGTCATTCGGCTCTCCACCGACCCGGGAACTGAAAGCCTCTATTTCAACATAAACGCCTGGACGGCCCAAGGCGATAAACTGGTCTATTACGGGCCGCATGGGATTTATGATTATAATTTTAAAACCCGCCAAAATGAAATGGTCGTGCCCGGAACCAATATTTTTGGCGTTATCGTGAGCCGAAATTCCAGAAAAGTCTATTACGTCAGGCATGACGACCACCAGTTGACGGCTTATTCAACGCATTTGGACAGCCATGTAACCCGTCAAATCGGACGTCTCCCCGGTGGCGGCTCCGTTCTGGCTGTCAATGCCAATGATACGCTTCTGGCCGGCAGCTTTGTCGAAGACGGCGGCCATTTCAGATGGCGGCGTGGCGAAAAGAAGGGCACAATGATGGTCAGGCGTCTTGCCGCTCACGTACCGATGGCTCTGTTCACTCTGGATATCCAAACCGGCAAATTGAACGTCTTCAATCAATCCACTGATTGGCTTAACCACGTGCAGTTTTCTCCCACTGACCCGAACCTCATATTGTTTTGCCACGAAGGACCGTGGCACCTGGTTAATCGAATTTGGACGATTCATGCCGATGGCACCGGCCTCAAGCTTATCCAACCGCGCACCATGCAAATGGAAATTGCCGGGCACGAATTTTTCAGCCCGGACGGCAAATGGATTTGGTACGATCTCCAAACACCCCGAGGCCAGGATTTCTGGCTGGGCGGCTATGAGATCGCCACGGGCCGGAGACGCTGGTATCACATGCAGCGGGACGAATGGTCCATCCACTTCAATGCCTCCCACGACGGCGCGCTTTTCGCCGGCGACGGGGGCGATGCCGGTCAGGTGGCCCATGCCCAAAACGGACGATGGCTTTATTTGTTTCATCCCCGGTTGATTGATGCTTCATCGGAAAAACACATGGATACGCGGGCCATGGTTCAGCCCGGCGTTTTTGACGCCGAGAAGCTCGTGAACATGTCCAAACAGGACTATTCCCTCGAGCCCAATGTGAATTTCTCGCCGGACGACAAGTGGATTGTTTTCCGTTCGAATATGTTCGGGCCGGCATACGTTTTTGCGGTTGAAGTTGCCAGGTCACAATGACTACTTTTTTAGAATTTACCATGCTTCCATGAAAGCATTGACTTGCTCGGTTGCCGTTCTCCTCTCCGCGCTGGCATTGCCGGCGCGAGCGGGAGATGGCGTCGTCGGCGCATCAAAATCCGTGGGGGATCCAGTCCCTTCCAATGGCGGCATTCGGTTCAATGTCCCATACGGAGAAGCCCACGGGCAAAAATTATTTCTGGATGCGCACGTCCCCGCCGGAACCGGTCCATTTCCTATCCTCGTAATCGTCCATGGCGGGGGCTGGATGGGCGGAGACAAGGAAGGAGACATCGTGCCGGTCCTGGCGCCGTATGCGACTCGATTCACCTGGTTTTCGATCAATTATCGGCTTGCACCCACATATCGTTGGCCCTCGTGCTTTGACGATGTGCAAAAGGCGGTTCATTGGGTGAAACAGCATGGGACGGAGTATAAAGGTGATCCGGAGCGCATGGCGCTGGTTGGGTACTCAGCCGGCGGACATCTGGTAACGTTGGCCGGCACACTCGCCGCCGCGGACGTCCACGTGCAGGCCATCGTTGGAATGGCTCCGCCTACGGATCTGGTCTGGGACAACGAACGGCGCGGCGGCCTCTCAAAGTCCATGCGCAACCTTTTCGATTATGGCACAACCAATATTACAGACGAGCGGCGCGCGGTGTTGAAGCGATATTCGCCACTGACCTATGTCAGGCCGGGCCTGCAGCCGTTCCTTCTTGTCCAGGGCAGTTCTGACCGGACCGTCCCGTTTAGGGAAACCACAAATTTCATGGCTGCCCTTCGGGCGGCAAGCGTTCGCTGTGACATGCTTGTCATCACCAATGGGCAGCATCGGATAGCCGAGTGGTCGAAATATCGTCTCGGCTGGCAGAAACTTGTTGTGAATTGGCTCAATGACAAGCTGAATCATTGAAGCTCCAAACTGTAAAACGTTTGCGGCGCGCCGGGTGACACAACGTTGGTGACGGAGAAATTGCTTCCGACAAACGTATTGGTGCTTTCCCGCGTCCAGTTTGCAAGGGGCAAAGAGAGATTGGTCGTTGTCAGCACAACGAACGTTGCCCCGGCGGATCCGTTTGTTCCGGTCATTATGAAATTGCGCCCTTGCACAAAAGAGTTGGCAATAGTCGGCGGAATGCCTTCCGTCATGGAAATCTGGTCCACCATCACCGGAGCGGTGTAATTGTAAAAAGCCACCGTTCCGGGAGCGGATTGACCGCGGACCGGACTATTGCCGACCCAGGAGGTATTGCCTGACGATTGATGATCCAAAAGGAGTGAATTCGCGTCGCTGGTGTAAATGTCCACGTAAGGCGTGGCGGCGGAATAGTTGCCAACGATGCGCAAATGGTAAACGTTCAGGGTATCACCGGGATCAATGTAATTTGTGCTGCCGCCGGCGTTAACCGAAAAGCGGACAGTGCCCAATGCAGGCAGAACCGTGAATAGACCTCCATTATAAATGCCGAATCGTCCCAGATTGTCCACACCCACGGCAACTTTAGCGCCGGTTATTTCATTGTGATAGACGTCCACGGCAAATTTCACTCCCGTGCCCGTGAACCCGGAACCGATTGCGAACAGAAGGTCCATTGTCCAATCAGGGCCGGGGCTGGAAATCCACTGATAGACGTACTGGCTCTTTGTGGCGTCGAAGCGCATGGCGTTTGAAGTGCCGTCAAATCCGGGTTCCCAAAGGATGTCAGTGTATTTGGGACTGCACATCCAATCGCGGAAGTAACACTCATAATCCTTGAGGCCTGTGGAAACCGGCGCGATGAGAAAGCCCTGGCGGTCAAAATTTCCGTTCCGGAGCGCCGGGGCCGCGTTGAGCAATGCGCCGCTGGAATCGGGCACGTTGTTGAGGCCAATCGTGCCCTGCCAATTGTTGTCAGGAGCAGTGCCGTCCCAAACGTATTGATAGTCCATGTGATATGTGACGCCTGAATAAGTGTTGCTGAACATCTTGATGCCGGAGGCGATGATGCCCATGTTGGTTTGCAAAAATGACTGTTGAAAGCTTGTGCCGCCGCTGCTCAACGCCCCGGCCTGCGCCGAAGTCAGGTCGCAATCAAAGGCATCGGGCGACCAGCCGGTGTCACTGAAATGCGACGCCGAGTCAGGACCCGAACCGCCCGCGGCCTTGTAAATGAAAGAATCGCGGCTGATTTGAAAATAGGTCCCGAAAAATTCATCGCCGGCGGAGTCTGAGTTTGTTTCATTATACAATTCCGCGCTGACGAATGGCCACGCGGTCGCGCTCTTGGTGCTGATGAAGGCGCTGTCCTCTACGACGCAATATTCGGAATCGTCCCGGAACCGAACGTAGTCTGCCAGGCAATCCTGAAAGACACAGTTGGACACCACAACATCCACAATGTCGTGGGAAGCGTAAATCATATGCGCGTGGGCGCCATTGGTGACGTTTGTAAAAGTGCAATTCAGAACCCGCACATCGCGCGTGCCGTTCAGGAGGCCGATGGCGGCGTAATACGCATTTGTCAAATTTAGAAACTGGCAGTTCTCAACGGTGATGTTTCGGCACGGATTGAAGCCGTTCGGTATGCAATAGACTGCCCAATACGGCGTGGGCCCATTAAAGACCAGGCCGTTCAATTGGATATTTTGACATCCGTATAATTGGAGGATGTTCATGGCGGGGCTGAAAACGGGGCCGTAAGGAGTCACCGCGGCAAGCGTCAACGGGTGGAGCGGATTGCCCATATTAGTCATGGACAACGTTCCGGCGTTGTAAGCGCCCGACAGGAAGTTGACACAGACGTTCGTGTTATTGAGTTGGCTCTGGACTGTGTCCCAAAAACCGGGGTTGAGGTAATATGCCGCGGTGGAAGATGTCGTGCCATCGCCCGAACCCTGGGCTGAGGGAGCCGCCCAATAGTTTAATGCGGTTGCGCCGCTGCCATGGACGGCAAAGGTTACCAAAAGAAAAAGGGCGGACAGATAAACGAAGATTTTCATGAGGGCGAATTGGGCTAATATATCAGGAAATGCTATTACTGTCACTGGAAACAAACCAGAACGGTTGACCCGCATCCAATCCGCGGCTAATTTTCCGCATATGACGGAACGGTTCGACGACGCGATGTTTGATTTCAGCCGCGGCGAGTTTGACAGCGCGATTGAAAAATTGAGGGCCGTTCTGGCCCAGGAACCGGAAAATTTCGACGCGCAATTGGCCCTTGGGATGGCGTATTATCGCAGAGGCGACTACGCGTCGGCCATCGCCGAAGGCCACAAGGCGGAGAAATTGCGGCCGCGGGAACAATTGGTCCATACGAACCTGTCACTGTTTTACATGAAGGCCGGCGATAAGGCGAAAGCGGAACATCATGGTTTGCAGGCCAAAATCGAATCCTGGCGCGAAGAGGCGAAAAAAAACCCGGCGACCGCGAAGGCTGAGGGCGACCCCGAACTGCAAATGGCGCGGCAAACGCCCCAGCCGATGAAATTTCCCAGCAAGCCCTGGAAAAAGAAAGGCAACAAATAAAATGAAAACTGCATTCGAACTTGCGATGGAGCGGCTAAATAAAAGCGCGCCCGCCGTGACACTTTCCGGCGGCCAAAAAAAAGAACTGGCGGAACTGGACTCCATGTACGCCGCGAAAATTGCCGGGCGCGAAATTGCGCTGAATGCGGAGATTGCGAAAGTGGCCGGCGATTTTGCGAAGGAGGAATCGTTGCGGGACCCATTGATTACTGAGCGCAAAAAACTCCAGGGTGAACTCGAAGATAAAAAGGAGCAGGTGCGGGCAAGGCGCTAGCCACAGCCTGTTAGTAAACAGCGGTTATCGTGGGAGACGACGTGGCGGGTGTCTCACTTCGTTCGCAAATTCCACGCACCGGCCCGCGGATTTCCTGGAACGGGCATCTTGCCCGCCAACCGAGGCCATGTTATCACGCGAATGGGGACGGACGGGCAGACTCTCCCGCCACTTGCGAGAATCAATAGCGCGCCTTTGCCGCCGTCCAGCCAATCGACGGCACCAGGTCCCGTTCAGACGTTTTGACCGCGGCATCATAGATGGATTCAACCGCGTCTTGCAGGTCATCGCTATTGATCTCACCCCGGGTGGTGAGCACTTCGGACATTGACAACGGCTGCGGCCCGGCATCGCGCATGAGCCACACGGTGTACGAATCGTCGGGTTCATATGCAACGGTCATACGCCAGTTTTCACCCGGCCTTGCCCTGACGCGGAAAGTCAGGCCGACTTCGTATTTAAGCCTGCCGTTTTCGCCAACGTAAGAGTGGAAGGACGAGTGGCACTGGTGGTCCCGGCCGCAGGCCGGATGGTTGAAGAACAACTCATGACCTCCGACGTAATCCAGAGCGCCGACCATGCCATGTCCCAGTTGTTCCATAATGTTTTGAATCGAATAAGGAGTGATTTTCATCAGGTTTTACCGCGCCTGTGGCCCGCGCGCGGAAACGCCTCTTAATATAGAAAAAATTCAAGCAAATTGGTTTGAACCATTTAATATGTTTCTGCTGCTAACAATACGGATCAATTTATTCGCAGCGTTACCGCTTTCTTTCAAGGAAAACTTATTCACAAAATTATTCACATTTTAGAAACAGGCTGACAACATTCGGAAAAAGGTTCGTCGGATAGGATGGGATTAAAAATCACTGTTGCTGCGAAAGTCAAAACCCGGCGTCAGGCAAACAGTTAGGCCCCATGGACGTTTTAAAGCTCGAAATTTATCGTTTCGGCGCCATGGGGACCGAGTTGGTCCTGGGCAGACGCCCGATCCAGATGCCACCGACGGCATGTTTCCATTTCAGCCCGCCAATATCAGGCGGTCCGGCGCCGCCCCCTGCCCTGACGACAAGCCGGTCAGCCCGGGTCATCTGATCCACCCAGGGCTTATAGGCCTGGCCGTCGTTAAAATTCCAAACGATTCTTTGATAAATGTCGAAATCCTTTTTCGGCATCCATGTCGGTTCGAAGCCCAGCATGTAACGCCAGTCGCCATCGGGGTTTTTATAGAAAGTCTGGTAAAAGAGCGACATGTCCGCCGTATAAAAAATCCCGCCTTTGTCCGGCATCCAGCCTTTGAGCTTTGGATCCGTCGCGTCGAGGTATTTATCAGTCAATGTGGATGACCAGCGGCTGCCAAAATCAGAAGTGACACACAGGTAAGCCGCCAATCCGATGCAGCAGACCAGGCCCAACCGTTTGAACGAGTCCCTGGCCAGGCGCGTCTCCATCAATAATTGCAAGTCAAACGCGGCCAGAACCATGAGCGCGGGCCAGCCCCAATCCAGCCAAAAACGGGCCACGCGAAAGCCCAGCACCCAGCACATGGCGGCCAGCCAAAAGGCCGGGTCGCGCCAAAGCGGAATAGAACTTGTTTTTGCCAGCATCCGCGCGAGCAACAATCCGACGAATGCCAGCACGGTGAGGGTGTCCCCGCTGAAAGGCTGCAATTCTGAAACCATGGTTCGCTGCGTAAAATGCGCGCCGATGGCCAGGGATGCCAATCGCACAGCCTGCATAGGATACTCCAGCGGATGACCTGTCAACGCGCTGCCCACAACGACGCCGACAATCCAGCAACCCCCCAGGGCGAAACACCAAAAAAACCGGCCCGCCAGAAAAAACGCAACGAGGGGCAGCACCCATAAATACCATGCGCCGTGAAAAAACGTGCTGCACGCGGCGAGGACGGCCATGATCAGCAGGTCCCATTTGCGCGGCGGCGCGCCCGCGCGTATTCTCCACAAATACAGGATGGAAATGATTGCGGCCACCGTGATGAGATAGGGCCGCCCAAGCGTCAGGCGCAGGGGAATATAGGCCAGGATCATGGAGGCGACCAGCGAGATCAGCCAGGCTTCCGGCCGTCTCAGCCATATTGCGCCGGCCATATTCACAAGGACAAACAACAGTGC
>JBOHXA010000652.1:0-3749 GCA_050737335.1 Limisphaerales bacterium
GCCGTGTAGTGAGGCCGGTCGTTGCCTGCGGGAGAAACCCGTAGCCAAGCCCTCTGACAATTCGCGCTCGTGGCAATCAACACTTTTGAAGGGAGCGTGACCATTCGTTGAGCCTGGGAGCGAATGCAAGATTGCTTCCATGTTCCGCTCCTTCACTTGCAACCATTTGAAATGAGGGGCGGGCGCGGAATGGGAGATGAGAAAAACCATCGCGTTGGTATCCACATTGGGAAAAGGCGCGGCGGATTCGTCAAAAGTCAGGACGGCTTCCAAACGATACCGGTCACATAATCGGTTCCAAAGGGCTCGGGACGAAACGCCTTCACAGACATCCGCAGGAAGCAAGAAAGCAAGACGGCCTGATGAGGATAAGTGCTGGAGGCACTTGATCAGAAAATAAACATGCAGCCCGACCCGGCCATCCAATTCAAACCCTATCGCTTGAGATGACAATGCACGCAGCCCTTCTTTTTGAGATTTACTCAACCTGTGATGCCGTATGTAGGGAGGATTTGAAATTATCGCCGGAAATTGGCCTTCAACCGGAGTTTGTAGGAAGTCTGCCTGTATGACGTTGCAAAAATCCGTTTCTTTTAGAATGGTCGAGTCAAATCCCGTGAGAACCTGCGAATGCAGTTCAAATCCGGCGAAATTTCCATTGAAGCCGATGGATCGGGCCGCTGCGAAGAAAGTTCCCGGACCGACAGCCGGGTCAAAAAGGACCGGGGGTGAATTCGCAGTCACCCACGCGGCCATGGTTTTCGCCAGCCAGGGCGGGGTCCAGAATTGTCCCGTCTTACGGAGGGCCTCTCGCTCGTCCCAAACGGCTGGTAATTTTTGATCTATGCGTTCACACGCCATTCACCGAGAGGAAAAGGCAAATCTCGACGCCTGTCAATGTTATACTCAAGTCTATGGCCGTTTTTGTCGTAATCGCGCAAAATTCCCCGCCCGATGGCCCTCCAACAAACAGCGAGACGTAAACCGGGCGCCGCCAGCCGAACCCTTGGGAACCGGGTCCGTATCCTGCGGCAGCATAAAAAATGGTCACTGGAGCAATTGGCAGAGCGGGCATCTCTTCACAGCACCTATTTAAGCTCCCTTGAATGCGGACATCGCAACCCAACGTTAAACGTATTGGCCGCGCTGGCGCGCGCCTTATCCATTTCGCTTTCCAAGCTCCTGGATGGCATCGAGTGAGGAGGCGATAAATGAGAGGACGAGGAATTGATTTCGAACACCGGTTTAAAACGAGCCGATGGGCTGAAGATTTGCTCATAAAGAGTTTAGGCGTGGAATGTGGGTTTGTGACGGCCAGATGCGGAACTTCTACGGTTGTCCCGGAGGGAGCGGAGCTGGTTTATGGGCAGAACCGTTACAAAGAACCGGATTTGCTTGTGTTCGAAGCTGAAAGCCTGACGGAAAAGGAAAAACGCATCCTTGGCGACGGGTCCCTGGACTGGCAATTATGGCCATTGAAGTAGAATTCTCGCCCTATAAGGCGTCCGAAATGAAGGACAGAAATTGGGCCCCGAGAACTCAGGCACAATGGAATCGGCGACCTTTGAAAAATGCTTTGCCGCCGAGCGCTCCGAATATTTGGGTGAAAGCGGAGGACGTAGATAAATTGCTGACATGGCAAAAGGAGTTTGGCGTGCCCATCGTCATAGCCCACCTTTTTGATCAAGAGGGATTTGTGGTGGGATTGGGTGAACTTGAGCGTTTCCGCACGGCGTATTTGAAGGACGAAAAAAGCCGGGTACATTTGCAAATAACGACCGGCATATTCGCCAAAGACCAAAGGTATGAACGAGTGGACGCATTGGGCGCCGGCGAGGTTAAGCCCGTTTTCATTATCACGCCCGCCATTGCAACCAGGATCGGAAAAATAACCGGGGTCAAGGTGAATGCGCAACTTGGCGTGAGCGCTTCAATGAAATACGTCAGTCACGTTATTTTCTCTGGCGGGCAAATTGAGCTTTCGCCCGAATTTATCCAGTTTCTTCGGGGCGTGCGAAAGCGGTAAATGGGTAACCACTTGAAAGTGAGGTTTGAAAAGAATATTTTGGTACAGGGGTGCAAATGCGGCCCCTCACTCTTGACCTTGCGCGAATGTTTGCCCCACAACCGCTTCCTCCCAACGGGCTGAGAACGGCTGATTCCGTTCAGCAAATTCTGGCCAATGACGACGAATTGTTTTACCATCCACGGCGTGTCTGACAGTGGCCGTCCACCGTCTCAAGAAAGCTCTAATTCGCCAGGGTTTTGACGAATTAATCAAAGATGCGCCCTGCCACTGCGAACGTTCAGGCCCTTTAAATAAATGCCGCTTCCGGATTTAATCGAAATTGTTCCGCTCGAAGGACCGGTGCGCGCGCGGATCACCGTGCCTGGATCGAAGAGCATTACCAATCGGGCGCTTATCCTTGCGGCGCAGGCGCAGGGTCAGGTCAAGCTGACGGGCGCATTGTGGAGCGAAGACACGCAGATCATGACCGAAGCTCTCAAAAGGCTGGGCTTCGGGATCGGCGTTGAACCGGATGCGGAGGAGATTTGCAATCGCACGATCACCGTGAAGGGACTGGGCGGGAAAATTCCCAACGGCGGCACGGCGCAAAAGCCACTGGAACTGTTTGTGGGCAACGCGGGAACGGCGGCGCGATTTCTCGCGGCCGTGGTTTGTTTGGGCGATGGATTTTATCGCTTCAGCGGCGCGCCGCGCATGCATGAGCGCCCGCAGGGGGCGTTATTCATGGCGTTGCGGGAATTGGGGTATCGCATTGAGCCTGATCACTGGAATGACCGGCTGCCGGCGTTAATTCAAGGTTCCGGCCCCGCATCCGGCGCGAAGTGCAACGTGAGCATCGAGAAAAGCTCGCAGTTCGCGTCCGCGCTGTTGTTGTGCGCCCGGGCCGGCGGATGGCGCGTGACGGTTGCGGGCGAAAACGCGGAGGAATCGGCGTATGTGGCGATGACCTCCAAAATGACGGAGGTTTTTCCACACCAGGGTGGCACATTTCAGATTGAGCCGGACGCCAGCAGCGGAAGTTATTTTTGGGCGGCGGGGACGCTGTCGGCCGCGCCGAACCAGGCTGAATTGGAACCCGCTCATCTCGTAACCGTCGCGAATTGGCCAGATTCCAAAATGCAAATAGACGCGCGATTTCCAACGCAAATGTCCGCCGCGGGAAGCGCGTCCGCCGGGCCTATTTCACGGGCGCGTGATCTGGGGGACAGCATTATGACGGCAATCGTCATGGCGCCTTTTTACAATCGCCCCGTTAAATTTGTTGATCTGGGGCGCCTGCGTTTACAGGAAACGGAGCGCGTCCAGGCATTGCGAACGGAATTGGAGAAATGCGGGGCGAAAGTCATCGAGGAAAGCGACACGTTGACCGTTTATCCGTCAAAGCTTCACGGCGCGGAGATTGAAACCTATAATGACCATCGCATGGCGATGTGTTTTGCAGTTTTGGGATTGAAAGTGCCGGGCATCAAAATTAAAAATCCGTTGTGCGTGAAGAAAACGTTTCCGAACTTTTTCCAAAAACTGGCCGCACCGCCGCCGCGGGGCCTGGGCGTGACGATCCTGGGCGCAACGGGCCGGGACCTGGAGTTTGACGATCTGTTCGCGGAATGAAATCAAAGACGGACGCGATGAGAACGACGGCCATTTAAAAAGCATGAAGCACACAGTAATAGCCATTGATGGGACGAGCGCCAGCGGCAAGAGCACGAACGCCAAACTC
>JBOHXA010000653.1:0-1800 GCA_050737335.1 Limisphaerales bacterium
TCTTGAGGGACCTCCGGGACTGCGGGCAGGCCGCCCAGTCGGTCCGCCGGACGCCATTCGCGAAAGCGCGAGAAAGACGTTTCGATTTCGCGCCATACGATTTTTCCGCCGGAGAACCCGCGCCAATGCTTGCGAATTAACCCCACCAATTCAAAACAAACATCAATGGGCGCAATCGCATAATCGCGGGCGCTTCCGACACGATTGATGAGCAACGCTTCCACGTCCGGCCTCAAATTCGACAGTTCAGGATTGTCGGCGACAATCACCCCCCAATTCTCGAACGTGAGCAGGGATTCCCTCGCGCCGGCCGGGCCTGGATAAATCGCCGTGAGTTTTTCGGTGACACTGTCCTGAAGAATGAAGGCCAGGTTGATGGGGAGCGCGAGATTTTTCCATTGCGCGTCCGTCATTTGAAAATCAGGCAAGGGGCGCGCGCCGCGGGGGATCAATTTGAATTTTCCGATGACATTTTCAAACCGCAACGCGCAGGCTTTGCAGGCGCACAGGATTTTGCGGTTGGAGATTTCCAGCAGGTGCCGGTGCTGCGCGGGCAGACCCGTCGCACAGAGGTCGCAATTTCCAAATCCGGTTGAGAGTAGCCGCGGCCGGACAAAACGGCCGAGCGTTGCGGAAAGGCTTTTGTTCATAGTCAGGCGGCTGAGGTAAAGGACATTGCGGGAACGATTGGGCCGAGACGGCCGGGATTGATGCCTGTGGAATCGCCGGTAATTCGATAAGGCATTCCGCTCTTTCTCCCTGGATCTTTGGCTTTTCTGGTGGAGATTTCTTCGGCTTTGTGCATGAGGGTGACGTATATTGGATCGGGAGGTTTTTGCTTCATAAAAATTTCGTTAAAACTTGCGCTGAACCACAAGCGTAAGGCATGCCATTGCGTTCCGTGGGCTGATTTGCAAACAACGCTCCTCCCGAAAATTTCAGCGGTTGCAAAACGCCTGACAAGGCAAAAAAAAGATTGCACCCTGCACGAAAGATTTCCGATGTCGCGGAATTTTCGGTCAAACGAATCTTCACCGGCGGCATCCAACGTGCGAAGCGTGACTGTTATATCAACGGTTTCAGCAAACGTCAAAGGCAGGCTGGGCCTCATGTGATGTGTTGCTTACCGGCATCAACGCGCGCGCGTGAATTTGGGCGCTCGCGGCATGCCGGCATTATCCGGTCTTACTGGGCACGGCCTTTCCGGCCTATGCGTTTGGATTACGCCACGCCGTGGATGCCGACCATGTCGCCGCCATTGACAGTGTCACGCAAACTGCTTTGTCCGCGGCCCTTGCGGCGGCATCGGTTGAAATCAGGACTCATTTCAAGGTTTTTTGAATCGGTGGGCGACGTCTGTCTGGCGCGTGTTTCAAAACGTCAACCGCGGCGGCGCGTTTGTGGATGAAGATTTGGGGATGATTTTGTCGCAAGGCAGCTTTTGCGGCCGGATTTTTCAAAAATTGGTTTTAGCTAGCCGAAAATCGGGAAAATCTGGACGGTTGCGTCCGACTGACCGACCATTTATCATGTATTGATGCCGGAGTCATCGAGAATTCAAAGCCTCTACGTTCATGTTCCGTTTTGCGCGCGAAAATGTTCCTATTGTGCCTTCTATTCGGAGGCCTCTTCGGGAGAATTGATGGACCGATACGTTGCCGCGGTTATTCGCGAACTGGAGTCGGTGGCGGAGGACCTCGCGCCGCGCACGATCTTTTTTGGCGGTGGGACGCCTTCGATATTAACCCTCCGCCATTGGGAAGCTATTTTGCGGGCGATGGAGAGGCTGAACCTTTCTGG
>JBOHXA010000654.1:0-6695 GCA_050737335.1 Limisphaerales bacterium
GTGTTTTTGCTTGCGGCCGTCGGGGTCCAGGCCCAAAACGCCAATGAAAGCGCCTCTGATTACTTCAATGGCGGCGCGCAATTCTATATCTCCAACAACATCCCGAGCGCCTTGGAACGGGTCGAATCGGGACTCAAAATCTATCCTCAGGACATAAAATTGAAAAAATTGGAAGAATTGTTAAAGCAACAGCAGCAACAGCAGCAGCAGCAAAACCAGCAGAATCAACAGCAGCAAAAAAACCAAAAAAAACAGTCACAGCATAATCAAAGCCAAAATCAAAACTCCCAGTCGCAAAACCAGGGTCGGAAGAACCAGCAACAGGATAATTCGAAGCAACAGCAACAAAACCGGCAAAACCAGGCAAATGCGCAAAAAAAGCAGGAAAAGAGCCAACCACGGCAAGCCATGGCGATGACGCCAGAAGAAGCCAAACGCCTGCTGGATGCGCAAAAAGGGAACGAACAAGTTCTCCAGTTCAAACCCGGGAACCAGGCTGAAAATGCAAATCCGCCGATAAAAGACTGGTAAATCAGAAGGACTTATAAACACAAGAGGCTGCTATTTAAACGTTTATGATATAAATTTTAGCGCGAATTCTTCTTGTGTTCTTGAAAAAATGACTCTATTATTAAGCAGGCGTCGGTCTTCTGGCGTTTGATTCTCTTGAAGTTCGCGGATTCGCAAAACCGGCGCGCCCGTTTATAGTTCGGATGGCGATTTCAGTGAACTAAAACCGGTGAGAGCGGTCTTATTTTTATGTTGAACCGAAAAAACATGGCATCCCATGGCCACCAAGGCGGCAGTGGGCGACGAAGCGCGGGCGCAAAAAAAGCGGCGCGGCGGAGCTTTATAATTTCCAGCAAAGCGCGTCGTGAGGAGCCTAAGGGCGCGGATATGGATGGCAAGCCCAATCCCGTTGCGGAACAAAATGGGCATACGGCTCCGACGGTGATGCCGTTGGGACAACCGTCCGTTGAACTAAACGAGACGATCAAAACCCTTTTACACCTGGCGCAGGAGCATGGGTACGTCACCTACGACGACATTAACGACGTGCTGCCAGACAATCTCAATCCAGACGATTTGGACTTGTTGATGACAAAGTTGCGAAGCCTGGACGTGGAGATCGTTATGGACGGCGCCGAAGCGGAACGCGCCAAGCAACCTGAGCCTTCGCAGGCCGAGGAAGAGGACGAGGCGCGATTGGAAATCCTGGACGACCCTGTTCGCATGTACATGAACCAGATGGGCAAGGTGCCCCTGCTCACCCGGGAACAGGAAGTAGAGATTTGCAAAAAGATCGAAGAAGCGGAAGTCGCAATGAAGACAATTGTCTATGGCTTGGGCTTCACGGCCAAAGAACACATCGCAATCGCCGAAAAATTGTTGTCCGAGCCGCCTAAAGAGCGGTTTGACCGCGTCATTGTGGACAAAAAAGTCGCCAATCGCGAAGGCCATTTGCGAGAACTGCGCAAGCTCATCAAAAAGATCCACGCCCTGGATGAAAAGGTGGATGAGAAATATTTCGCCTGGCAGCGGGCCCAGCAAAAAGGTCGCAAGGAAAAGCTCGGACGTGAACTGAAAAAGGCCGGCGTGAAACTCCAGGACGTGTTTCCGAAGTTTTACTACAAACAAAAGGTCATCGAGGAAATGATTGTTGTGGCCGGAAATGTCCATGAAAAATTCCAGGCCAGTCTCCGTCACATTCAGGAATTGGAGACTCAACGGACCAATGGCGAACGCCGGACCGCCCTGGATGCCGAACGCGCCAAGCTGCAGACGCTCGAACAGTTCGTGCGCATGCCCCGTGAGGAGTTTTTCCAGGCTTTTGCGGACCTGAAAGCCGCCGCTGAACGCGGTCTCAAGGCCAAGACGCATATGGCCGAGGCCAACCTGCGCCTGGTGGTGTCAGTGGCAAAGAAATATACCAACCGTGGCCAATCGTTCCTGGATTTGATCCAGGAAGGGAATATCGGCTTGATGAAAGGCGTTGAAAAATTCGAGTATCGCCGCGGATACAAGTTCTCGACCTACGCCATCTGGTGGATTCGACAGGCCATTACGCGCTCGATTGCGGACCAGGCACGGACCATCCGTATCCCAGTCCACATGATCGAAATCATGAACAAGCTCTGGCGCGCGCAAAAGCAGCTCACCCAGGAAATGGGCCGCGAGCCCACCCCCGAGGAATTGGCGGACGAAATGCACATGCCCGTTGCGCGCATCCATGCGCTGCTCAAAATGGCGCAGCAGCCGGTGTCGCTGCACGCGCCAGTCGGGGACGACGGCGACGTGAGCGTGGGCGATTTCATCGAGGACAAATCGGCTGAAAATCCGTCCGACGTCACCAGCTACAGCTTGCTGCGGGAAAAGCTAAGCGACGTGCTTACGACGCTGACCGAGCGCGAACGCAAAATCCTTGAAATGCGTTTCGGTCTGCTCGACGGATACGAACGCACGCTCGAGGAAATCGGCAAGATGTATAATGTGACCCGCGAGCGTATTCGCCAGATCGAGGCCAAAGCGCTACGCAAATTGCGCCATCCAACACGGGTGCGCCATTTGCAGGGTTTCCTCGATACGCCCGAGCCGGAGATGGCTACGACAGCGTAAGAAAGGTCGTCCATGATTCGGCCCCGGAAATTGCCCGGGGCCGAATTTTTAGGGTCCGGGGTTCAGGGTTCAAAATGACCTTTGGTTAGGGTAATCCACAACCTCATCCAAACCTTCCAGCCGAATTGGCGGTCATGATTTGCCGCAGGGCGTCTTTCAACTTATTGTCTTGAAAAACCCCGGGTTTTTAAATAGTTTAACGGTGGTTTTGGAAGGGTAGAGAATCGCCCCGCTCTTTCTGGAATTGGCCGATTTCAGTGCATTGGTCGGTTTTAGAAAGAGCGGGGAGGAAAGTCCGAACACCAAAGGGCGCGATGCCGCGTAACCCCGCTCTTTCTGGAACTGGTCGTCGGACCACGGCGAAAAGTCGCCCGGTGCCATGGGTTGGAACGACATCAAAGTTTTAGAAAGAGCGGGGATACACGCGGGAGGGAACGATAGTTCCCGACGGAAAGTGCCACAGAAAACAGACAGCCGCCGGCGCGAACCGGCGGTGATGGTGAAAAGGTGCGGTAAGAGCGCACCGCGCGAAGCGCAAGCAACGCGGCACGGAAAACCCCATCGGGTGCAAGGCCAAATAGGAAACCCCGGAGCTGCCCGCTCCATGTTTCGCGAAAGCAAAACGGGTTTCGGGTATCGGCTGCGCAGACAAATGATTCTCACCGTTCAAAAAAGCGGGACAGAATTCGGCTTATACCCCTTCCAAAACCGACTCTTCAATTTACGATTTGCTTTACCATTTACGCTTTCCCGAATCCGACGAGCGTTCAATGGCACAAAAGTCATTCTCATGCTCATCGTCATCGTCATGGATCATGCTAAAGACCTGAAAAACCCGGGATGAAATCCTGCTAATTCTTTGGGAATGAACTCCAAAAACTTTTGGTTGAGGAAACCGGCGCGGGCCGTGGATTATAGATCGGGCGCTCATTTTTTCGGGCAATGACGGCCGCCGGTCCCAGGTTCTCCGCCCGATCCATGGCCCGAACTGAAACCATTTGGGGCGAAAACGAGAATGTTTGGGTTGTTTGATTTCCCGGCAAGACAACTGTTTTCCAGGCGTAATCAGGTCCGCAAAATTGCAGAAGCCATTTCGCAGGTGCCGGGCCGCCTTCGGGGACCCATTGAACCGTCAAATCGCTTCGCTCCTCTCTCGCTCGCAATTGCGGACGCCCCGGAATGGAGGTTTCCAGCCATGGCGACGGCGGGACGAGGGCCGACTGCGTATATTCTTCGGCGACTACCGCGGCCAGCCCCGGATTTTCCTGGAAGTTTCGAAGCTCGAAAAAAATTTCACCGCTTGCGCCCCGTTGAGCGCGGGTGGCCTGAATTTGCCGCGCGATTTCTGTCACAGGAAACTTAGTGCCTGCCACGTAAGCGGCCATCCCTGGCCAAAGGTTGCGGCCCTTGACGTTCTGCGCCTCCCACCAGCTCAGCAAGGCTTGAAAACCCTGCGCCGGCGCGCTGATGGACCAATAAAGCTGCGGCGAGAAATAGTCCACCCAGCCGCTTGCCAACCACAGTCGGGAATCCGCATACAGCTCGGCGTACGGATTGAAACCGCGTACCTGCGGCGGATAACCGGGCTGCCAAATGCCAAAAGGGCTGACTCCAAATTTTACCCACGGCTTCGCGGCTTTGATATTTCGGTAAACACTTTCGATAAATTGATCAATGTTTTGCCGCCGCCAATTCTCGCGACTCAAGCCGGTGCGTTCCCCGAAAGCTCTCCAAGTCGTCTCATCGGGAAACGGGATTTGTGTTCCGCGATCAGAACTGACCGGGTAAGGGTAAAAGTAATCGTCGAACTGGATGCCATCGACGTCGTAGCGGCGGACAACGTCCATAATAACTCCAATGACGTAATGGCGAACGTCAGGATTGCCCGGATCCAGCCAAAGGCCATCGCCATATTTGCGCACCCACCCAGGATGGGTGCGCCCGATAAAATTGGGAGCAGGCGGTGAGAGCACCGAACCACGCGCCCGAAATGGATTGAACCAGGCGTGCAATTCCAATCCGCGCTGATGTGCCTCTTCGATGGCAAATGCCAGCGGATCGTAATAAGGGTGTGGCGCCCGCCCCTGGACACCAGTCAAATATTCAGACCACGGCTCGATGGCTGAGGCGTACATTGCATCACAATCGGGGCGCACCTGAAAGACAACGGCGTTGAGTTTTAATCGAGCGGCGGTATCAAGAAGGGAAATCAATTCGGCTTTTTGCCGCGCCACGGTCAAACCCGGCGCGGAGGGCCAATCTTTGTTGCCGACCGTGGCGATCCAGGCGCCGCGAAATTCGCGCGGCGGCGCAGGCGGGGCGCCCGCGGCCGGCTCATACTCGTCTGCGATCGCCAGAAGCGCGGAAATAAGCCAGACGAGGACAGACAAAGCCGCTTTCATTGAATAAAAATAGAGATTCAAAAACGAAAATGGAAGAAAAGATTCCAACGTTTGCCGGGCCAGTTCCAATATTTCTGTTTGGAAGGGCGATCAGGCGCGGTTTCAAAATCGCTGGGCGCGCGCTTGACACCGCGCAATTGGCCTAAGGCTGTTTGAGAATGAAGAACTGCGATCCGTTCGTCGAAACAGGATTCGTGAAGATAAACTGCCCGAGGGTATTAAATTCATTCGTTGCGACGGGTGTCCACCGGGCAGCGGGCATGAGCAGGTTGGACGACGTCAAGATGTAATATGTGCCATTGTTGGTTCCTCCGGCGCCGCTTAGAACCATGCCATTACCCACGCCGCCGGAAGCGGGCGCGAAACTGGTGAACGTTGGGTCGGATAGGACGGAGAGCGTGGCGCTGAGATTGGCCGAACCGGTGAGACTTGTGTAGAATTGGCCGTTATTGACAAAGACGGTATAGGTTCCATCGTCATTCGTTTGTACATTGGTGATGGTCAGCGTGCTATCTGTCGCCCCGGAGATATTGGCTTTGTTTGTGAGAAACGCGCCGGCGACACTGTTCGACCATTGATAGGACAATGGAAAGCCGGTGGCGACGACACTGAAACTCACCGTCGAACTCGCACTGACAGTTTGATTGGTCGGAGCAGATATGATGGACAATGGTTCGACGAGGAGGGCGCCGGCATTAGTATTAATGTTGGGGTTGGGGCTATACTGCACGACGACTTCATAGAATCCCGCGTCGCTTGGTTGGACATTCGAAATGGTCAACGTTGTGTTCGTCGCTCCGCTGATGCGGTCACTATTTGTAATTTGCACGAACTCGAAGCTATTGCTCACGCCCCAGAAGTAATTTATCGGCGACCCGCTGGCTACGACGGTGAAATTCACAGTAGAGCCGGTTACAAGGATTTGGTTGGTCGGAGCCACGGCGATGTAAGGTGTTGGCAGGACTGACAGGACGAGATTGGATTCGGTAAACAGCCCTCCTGGGTACGAAACGATGACCCCGTAATTGGTGTTGGCGTCCGTCGGTTGGGCATTTGTAATGGTCAAGGTTGCGGAATTGGCGCCGCTGATACGGCCGCCATTGACCAAATTCGTCCCCTTTTCCCGCCATTGAAATGACATGTCCCAATTTGTCCCGCCGGTGAATGTCACAGCAAAGTTAACAGTGGCGCCCAGGCCGACCGTGAGATTTGTCGGCACAACCTCAAAATTCGAAGGTACAGGGGGCGCCAAAATGATTTCGGTTAAAAAGGCGTCATTCGTCCCGCTGAACCTGGCTCCATTGATGTAATTGGTGCCGTTGATAACATTCGTTCCGTTAAACGAGAAGCGACCCGCGTTGAATGTGGGATAATTGGTGGCCACGGTGGCGCCGGTGATGTAAACGTTGGTTGAAGCGTCCAACGCGATGCCGTAACCCTCGGTACTCAATTTGCCGCCGATGCAAACAGAATAATAAACGTTGGTCCAATCCGCGCTGATTCCAGTCACGAAAGCATCGCTTCGGCCGGTCCCGGTTGAATTGGTCGCCAAAAGAGAACCAAAAGCGTTCCTGGTCGGAAAATTTGTCCGGGAAGTTTCCGTGCCGACCACGAAAGCGTCGCCAGATTTATCCACGGCGACATTGTAACCAATGTCAACCGATTTGCCGCCGAAAA
>JBOHXA010000655.1:0-2554 GCA_050737335.1 Limisphaerales bacterium
ACTCATTCCCCTGTTTAGCCGCTTCCGGACGTCTCAGCCCATTCGCCAATTGCGGATCCGGTCGAGCACTTTGAAATCCACGCCTGCGTTTTTGGCTAATCGCATGGTTTTCATAGTGGCCGCCGACGCGAGAAGGCTCTGGCTGATTCGCGATTGAGGCATTGATTTACAAGAATCGCTCAAAGCTGTCCAACCCGCGATTAACCTAAACCGCTTTAAGCCTCATCGTCATGGCGCCATCGCGCCACGCGCCGCGCCCGTTTTCGCTATATTTCTTGCCAAAAAGCGGCAAAATAAATACCGTTTGACAAACAAGGCCAACGTGTGTAAATACATTGTAATAACATTGCATGGGCGTTTGCTTTACAGTCGGCTTCGCTATGGAGTTTGATTGGAACAACGCGCCTTTTGGAATGGATGGTTCTTTGACTCAGCGCGAGATCGAGGAGTCCTTTGAGGACCCCTTTGCCATTCGGTTGCTGCCCGATTCGGCCCGCTTTAGCGTCCAGGCACGCTTTTTTAACCTGGGCGTTTCCGCCGCCGGCATCGGCATCTTTAGTGTCTATCGCGCCAATGGCCGAATGGTCCGTGTTCTTATGGCCCGCGCCTTTGAACCGGAAGAACAATTTTTTTATCAGCGCAAAGTGAATCAAACGTTGCAATGAATCAGACAAATCAAATGCGCGCATTCGCAAAATGGGAAGAAGTCCCGCTCTTCGACAACGAAGAAAGCGAGGCCGGCTTTTGGGCCGAGAACCGTCCGGACCTTCGCCTTATGGAAGCGGCCGTGGCTGGAAGTCCGGACGCCGAATCGGTCACCATCACGCTGCGAATGGACCCCCGCATGTTGGCGCGCATCAAACGCCTGGCCCGCTCGCGTTACTTGAACTATCAAAGCATGATCAAACAATGGCTCAGCGAACGCATGGAACACGAACTGAGGGAAAAATAAATCCTGAAACGTCCTATGAAACTCCAGATTTCAGCCCCTCCGTGGCCGATTAATTTCCAATGTCGCTCCGCGGCCGCCGCTCGACGTTCTGGCCTCGCCGTGCCGCGCGGGCGGCGGGCCAACGCTCCAATGCTTCAACGCTCCAATGTTTTAACGTTTCAACGTCTCATCGCCTTCACCCTCATCGAACTTTTAGTCGTCATCGCCATCATTGTCGCCATCGCCGCGCTCTTGCTTCCCGTGGGCGCCGCCATGGTCAGAAAATCCATCATCCAGCGCGCCATGTCCGAGCGCGATCAACTCGAAACGGCCATCCAGGCTTACCACGCCAAATACGGATTTTATCCGCCGGCCAACGCGACCGGGAATGGTCTGACCAACCAGCTTTATTACGAATTGCTCGGCACGACCGCGAGCGTGGGCGCTGCCGGGACCAATTTCACCACATTGGACAACGCAAGCCAGATTAGCGCCGTCGCCGTCGCCGGCACTTTCGGCGTCAGCGGGTTTATGAATTGCACGAAAGCCAGCGGCAGCGTCGAAGACTCCATTCCGGCCCAGACATTCCTTGCCGGGCTCAAGTCCGGCGAGATCGCTTCCAACGGCGTGTTCACCTTCATCGCCACCGCCGCCAATTCGGACCCGGGGTTCACGCCAATGCCCGGTGTGTACTCGCTGGCTGGCCGGGCCGCCAACCCCTGGCGTTATGTCTGTCCGGGCACCAATAATCCCGCTTCTTACGACCTCTGGGTGCAGGTGTTTGTCGGCAATAAAACCAATTTGATCTGCAACTGGTCCAAAAACCCGGAAATCAACGTGCCAATGCCCTGAAAATCCCGTCAACGATTATGAAAATTAAACGAACGCCCGTGCCGAAGGCACAACCGGAAATCAGCCAGACACGAAGTGTCTGGTACCTTGACTCCCGTAGCAGCCGACGTGAGGAGGCTCTGACTCTTTCGCGGCTGAACCAACCGGTCTCACTCGCCGCCCAACCGGTCTCACTCGCCGCCCAACCTGTCAAACCATCGCCCGCCACCCTCGTGCCGAAGGCACAACCGGAAATCAGCCAGACACGAAGTGTCTGGAACAGCATCCAAAACCTGTTCCGCCCCGAAAGGACGGAAGGAAACGGCGGCTCTCGATCCTCCTTTCAGGACAAATATCCACAATCTAACGTTTCCCTGTTTCGACGTTTCAACGCCTTCACTCTTATCGAACTCCTCGTGGTCATCGCCATCATCGCCATCCTGGCGGCGATTCTCCTGCCCGTGCTGAGCGTTGCCATGACGCATGCCAAAAAGACCCAGGCCAAGCTCGATGTCAATCAGATCGCCAACGCAATTGACGCATATGAATCGCAATACAGCCGCATGCCCGTGCCGAGCTGGGTCCTGCAATCCGGCTCCAACAATGTGACCTACGGCGGTACCTATACCAGCGCCTCCAGTACCGGCAACTCATTCCCGCCACAAGGCGATCCATCATGGAAGCCCGGATATGAGGGCTATATCTGGCACGGCGGCCTTTATGTCACCAATAATTCCGATGTCATGGCTGTTTTGCTTGACCTGACGAATTTCCCCAATTCCACCCAATGGA
>JBOHXA010000656.1:0-7410 GCA_050737335.1 Limisphaerales bacterium
GGATATTGCTGTTTCGCCAGGAATGGCCCGCCGACGACGCGCGACGAAGGAGCATGTCCGTCATGGACCTGTGACTGAGGAGTCAACGAAATCGCCGGGCCATTATTGGCGAAACACTTCGGGCTGAGGCCTTTTTGTCCAGCGGCTTTGTCGCTCGTCGCCACAGGCCAAGCAGCAATGCCCATGGTTTTTTAGCGGGCTGATACGGCATTGAAGGAGAAACGATTTCCAAAATGATGAAAGCAGGGAAGCAGAATGGGACACGAGGAAGGCAATAGAATGGGATTCCCAGGTGCAGGCGCGGACGAATGAAGAGATTGACAATAAGCGCGTCAGAGATGATTCAAATGCCTTTACAACGAAAAAAGCAGAAAGGCGCGGCATGCGTTAGCCAAGCCGCGCCCGGGAATGGAATTTGAATCCTAAGCCCGCCGGCGCAGCAGCCGTCCCAGCGGCAGAGCGCCCAACCCCAGCAGGGCGAGCGTGGCAGGTTCGGGAACTGGCGTGATTGAAATGTCGCTAAAGACCGCCTGGCCTGTACTCCCGGGAGCATCGGTCATCCCTGCAAGCTGGAAATAAGCGCCGACGTCACCGCCCACAAGGCTGTCACCGCTCGGCAAATCAATGACCCCGCTCGTGACGGTGGGACCGCCCGCATTCACCGAGAAATCGAAAGCGTTAACACTGTTTGCAGTATCATAAAAGTATTCCATGCTCAAAGTGACCGCTTCACCCGCCGTGTATGTCAGGCCCGAATTCCAGTAGCCGGGCCCGCCGAACATGCCTATGAAACCGCTATTGGGATCAACGATGAATTGCATATCGCCGCCCGGCAAACCGCTGGGAGTGTTCGGAATGAGAAAGCCCGCTTCGTTGTCAACCGTTGTGTCGCCCGTGACATCCACAGTCATGGACGAGTAAAAGTAGTCATTTGCTCCGAAAGTGTAGGGGCTTGATCCGTTATTGGAGAAAAACCATTCGTCGCGATTAGCAAAGCCGCTCGCGGCATATTCACCGGCCTCGCCGAGAGTAATGGCCGTGGGATAATTGTTGAGGTAAGTCCCTGTGGCCCCGGGGTAGTCATCGTAAACTCTCTGATCTATCACCGCTGAGTTGATGGAAGTGACTTGCGCATACGCCCCGCTCGCCGCCAGGCAAACACCCGCAACGGCCAAGGTAACACTGATTCGATTGTAGCTTTTCATAAAGGTTCCTAAAGTGTAAAGTGAGTGGTTTTTTCTCTTAGCTCATGCCTTTATATCAATTAACAAGAACAATGTCAATGGAAAACTTTGACTTTCTTTGAACGAATCAGAGTCAGGGCGCCCCGGTCCGTGGTTGATTCAACTGTCTAGCCATCAATGACATAGGAAATGACAGCCCTTGGGCACACGGCCAAAAGTCAAGGTACGCTGCTTATCCCAACCGCATTCTCATCGAGCCAGTACACGTCCTGTACGCCGGGCTGGCCGGCCATATTGTAATTGTTGATAGGGGTGGCTTGGATGGGTTGGTTGATATACGCCGAAAACCATTTGTGAATCTCGGAATGCCCGTCGGCAAATGAAAAACCCCCCGCATCGGCATGGCGATTCGACGGGACATCCTGCAGAAAACCGGGATTATCCGGTTGGGTGAAGAAAACGCCATCGTTGATGCTGTCCTCGCGTTCGTCCAGAATCACAAACGTCTGGCTGGGGGCTCGCATGGTGGACAGTTTCTCGAAGGTAGGATATTTGCTGGCGTGCTGGCTGGGATTGGTCACCGGGTTCGGGTCCGATCCCTCCGACCGCGAAGGATCGCCCACATAATTATTCATTGAGTAGCTGCGCGCGCGTGGATGCATCGTGCCATAAATATTGCACATGGACTGGTCCGCCGGGCACTTAAACACCGTGGCATTATGCGCATCAGATCCCAGGTAGGCGCCATAGGGATAGGCCGTTTGATCAATCAGCATTTCGGTATTGGTATTGTCCCTATTGCCGGGGAGGAGACTGAGCACGCCTGCCACCCAACACGGCGTAGTGGGCGTTTCCCCCGCCAGGACTCCGGATGTAATCCCGTCCACGTTGGGTGGCACCTCGTCCTGATTATCGCCCGCATACTCGATCACCCCCAGCGACAATTGCCTGGTATTATTCATGCAATAGGTGGCTTGCGCTCTGATTTTCGCCTGATTCAGCACCGGCAGGAGAATCGCCGCCAGAATCGCGATAATCGCGATGACCACCAGCAACTCAATCAATGTAAAAGCCGGGTCGCCCCTCACCGCCACTGCCTTCGAGGCAGTGGTCTCAGTCGCATTGGATGGTCTATCCGATTCGAAAGCGGTGTCACAGCCACCGGACTCCAGGACCTTTCGTCGGCTCGGACAGTTCATGGAGAGGTGACTTTGTAAAAGTGCTCGCTGCCACCAGTGGTCGAATCAGTCATGGTTCCAATCGAGCCGTTGCCGAGGGCGGAGTTTACAAGCGTCCAAGTCCCGGCCATCAGATTCGTCCGGTAAAAGAGGCGATAGATGCAGCCGGTTTGGGTCGGGAAGGAAATCTTGACGTTATTGCCCGACCGTACGGCTGACAAGCGGATCGGCGAGGCGGGCACCAACATGAAATAATTTGGATAACAATCGCCAGTGGGAGTCAGGATGTTGAATGTGTTGGTCGGGCCGGTAATAGCCACCGTGACCGGCGCCACTCCGCCGGCATCGGTCAATGGCACCCAGGCAAACGTGTTTTCACCGGGCCCGGTGGAACTGAATTGGCCAATTGGCTGCACAATCTGGTTCGTTGTCCCCCAACCACCGATCACCCGGCCGAAGTCCATGGTGTATGCGCCCAGCCCGGCCGTGCGCGCGTAAATGTTATAAGCACCCGGGGGGTAATCACGGGTGTAATTGGCCCAATCTCCGCCTCCGAACCAGGTCAAATTGTAGTCGTATGCAAATTCATCGGCCGCAAAGGCGGCGGCGAAATAATCGCTTGGATCAAGGGTGAGGACCTGTGGAATCCCATTTTGCCGATACGGGTAGTCCGAACCATCCGTCGGCTCGCCTGCGATCATTGTATGGTGGAAGTCCACGTTGGTGACCGAGGTAAAATATTGATAGCCGTCCGGCTGATAGTCCGCCGAGGCCACATATTGTCCGCCGTTGAAGTCGTAATCCTCAGCCTGGAAAATGTAATTATTGGGGTTGAAAGTGTCGAACTGATTGGATACGGTGATGCCGTGACCGAGCGAATTGGTGACAGTAATGATGACCGAGTGCGTTTCGTTGGTTCCCAGATAAGGATAGACCACGTGGTTGCTTGAGGCGGAGCCGGTAAATACCAGGTCCGACGACACATTGATACCGTCCAGGTTTACCTGAATGCCGTTGGCGGGGAAAGTGGCTCCTGTGGTGGTCACCGTGAAACTGAGCGCGTTGGTGGATTCAAACTGGTGTTTGCCATCGGGATAGAGGTTGCTCAAAATCGGCAAATCCGGGTAGCCGGGCACGAGCATGAAGAAGGTCGGCAGGAGATTGCCGCCGCTGGTGACTTGCAACGTTTCCTTGCCCTTGAGGACCACGTTCGCACGGTTCACGCCGTCCGTGCTCATCAAATAGACAAATTCGAAAGTAGTCCAGCCAAGGCCATTGCCAATCGTAAAGGTGCCCAGGACATTGGTGGAGTCGCTGGTAATCGCGGCCATTTGCAGACTTCCGGACAGTCCTACATCGGTGGAGAGCCGGGCGATGATCCAATTCGTGCTGTCGGGCCAGTCACGGGTGTAGTTCACCCATTCGGCGCCGCTATAGGACGGGTTGCCGTTGAATGGGTTGATGCAGTAATCAACGCGGTCCGCAGCGGTAAGGTCTGGACGCGAATAATCCCCCGAATCCTGGGTGCCGATGCCATCGCTCGCGCCACGATATAATTGCTCGGGGGGAGTGCCGGTACTATCCTCGTCCACGTTCTGCACGCCCACTTGTCCAAAGTAACAGTCCGAATTGCCAGGCGAGTTGCACATATCGGGATCGTCAATGTACATTCCGCCATTAAAATCGAAATCCACAGCCAGCCACAAGT
Source organism: Limisphaerales bacterium (assembly GCA_050737335.1). GTDB lineage: Bacteria > Verrucomicrobiota > Verrucomicrobiia > Limisphaerales > UBA11358 > UBA11358. The sequence goes on from JBOHXA010000656.1 coordinate 4,071, forward strand.
AGGTGTAAGCCGGCACTCCCTCCCAGGTGGTCTGGAAGGTCGTATCGGCGCTGGACTGGAAACCGGAAGCGTCGGTCACGGTGATTGCCACGTTATAAGTGGCGTTCGATTGAAGATCGTTATACGTCACGCTCTTGCTGGAAGGTGGGCCGGTGATGACCAGGCCCGAGGAGACGTTGCTGCCATTTAAGATCACTTGAATCCCGCCATTATTGATGGTAAAGCCGCTCGGGGAATTCACGCTGAAACTGAGGCCCTGGCTTGGCGGCACGAAAATCTCGTGTTGCGGGGTAAGTTGGCTGATCACCGGCGGGATCGGCCCGCTCACTTGTTCCAGAGCCGGAGTATCGAAATATACTGACCCTCCTTCTGTCGAAGCCCAAAAGGCGCAAAACCGGTAACGAACAAATGCGGTCGCCGCCGGCGCGACCAATTGATTGACTGCGCCGGTGATGGCATAGGTGTTGAAATACGGATCTCCCGTCGGCACCGGTTGTGTGATATCGCAGGCATTGGTGGCTTGGAACCCGAACCAGCTTACCTCTCCCACATTGATATTGTAGTTATCCGATTTATAGAGAGCCAGAAGGTTGCTGTTCGCGTCAAGAAACTCGACCTGGATCCAGCTATAATCATTTGTCGTCGGTGCCGCGTCCACGGACGAGCAGGTCATATATCCGTCGGCCTGATAGATGGAGCCGGGGGAGGCGCTGAAAGTCTGGTAGATGCCGGCGACATTGCTTGCAGTGCCGCTGTAAAGCTCATTCCACTGCTTCCACCAGTTGGTTCCGGACTGCGGCTGCACCTGCTTGCCATCATTTACGCTGGTCAGGTCAACGATCCAATAGTTCCTGGCCACGGCCGACGGCGGAGCAAAATATGTCCAACCAGTTGGAATGGATTCCCCGCTATTTGCCTGGAAGCTCGCGTTCGCCAGTAGCGTATTGGTGATCGTTTGGGCGTTGGCGGGCAGAATGGCGAACGCCACTGCCGCGGCAAGAAACAGAGCCGGGAGGCGGAAAATCAGTTGCTTTGTTGTTACAATCGGGTGCCGAAGAACCCAGGGACGGGTTGCTGGCGGGCGTTTTGCACTTTTCATAGGCTGTCCATCTTTACTCCTCAACGAGAAAAACTCCTGGCGCACATCCAGATCGGGAGGATCGCATTTACTATGGCAACCAAATCCAAGGCTGTCAACCGGATTCCGCCATTTCCGCCCTGATAAATTTTCAAAATGCGTTTTGCCTTGACCGTCGTTCTCCTGCTGATAGAATCAGATCACTGCGGCTGCCTTTGCAACTGTCAATGCGTAGAGAACGACATCTCGTCCTGACCATCCTCTTTTGGGCCATCGCTTTTGCCGCCGCCGCTCAACCCGTGGCTCCAACCAATATCCTGGTCTTCTCAGGCGATCAAAGCGTCATTTTGCACTGGGACACCGATGCCTCCGCCAATGTGACGGGTTACAACGTTTATCGCGCGACCACCGCCACCGGCCCTTTTACGCAGCGGAATACCAGTCCGCTCACGGCGTTGGGTTATTGCGATCTCAGCGTCGGCGACGGACAAACATATTATTATTATGTCACTGCGGTGAACGCTTCTTCCCAGACCAGCTCGCCATCGGCGACGCTATTCACGACGCCTAATCCATTTCCCGGCGCCGACGCCTTCATGGATTACATCGAGGAGGCCAATTTCGATTATTATTGGTACACGGCCAATCCGGCCAATGGCCTCGTCCCTGACCACACAACAGACGGCGCTCCGGATGGCTCGCCCTGTAGCATTTTCGCGGTTGGGCTGGGACTGACCGCCATTGGAATCGCCGTTGACCACGGCTGGATTACCCGCGACCAGGGCGCCGCGCGGGTGCTGACTACGTTGAACACCTTCTGGAACGGCCCACAAGGTCCCAATGATACCGGCGAAATCGGCTACAACGGCTGGTTCTACCATTTCCTGGACATGAACACGGCCACACGCTCGGGCAGCTCGGAGTTGTCTTCCATTGACACGACCTTCCTGCTGGCGGGCATCCTTTACGCCAAACAATACTTCAACGGGACCAATGCCACGGAAACGAACATTCGGACGCTGGCCAGCGCCATTTTCAACCGCGTGAATTGGCTCTGGTTTGCCCCCGACATTCCTGGCACCAACGCGGTCCGGATGGGCTGGCTACCCGAGAGCGGTTTCAGCACCTACGGCGATTGGCAGGGCTACAATGAAGCAATGTTGCTTTATCTGTTGGGTATGGGCGCCTCAAGCAACTCCCTGCCCGCCGCATGCTGGAGCTATTGGACCAGCGGATATATTTGGGCCACCTATTACGGCGAATCGTATATCAACTTCCCGCCCTTATACGGCTATGAATACTCCCATTGCTGGGTTGACTTCCGCCATGTCGCGGACGCTTATATGAACGCTGAAAACACCACCTACTTCCAAAACTCGCGCCGGGCGGCTTTGGCCCAGCAGGCGTACTGCATCGCCGATCCAGGGGGTTGGCGTGGATATGGCGCCCTGTTCTGGGGATTGACTGCTTCGGACGATCCCTCGGGCTACGCGGTGCATGGCGCCCCCCCGGCCGAGAATGACAATGGCACCTTGGCGCCCACCGCTGCCGGTGGCGCCATGGCCTTCGCCCCGGAGATCGCGTTGCCGACGTTGGAAGATATTTACAACCAGGGTCGCACCAAAGTCTGGACGGCGTTTGGTTTCATTGATGCCTTTAATTTCAGCGCGAATTGGTACGATACGAAGGAATTGGGCATTGACCAGGGCCCCATATTGATCTCGACTGAGAACTATCGAAATCAGAATGTCTGGCGGCTCTTCATGCGGAATCCGGAGATCCAGCGCGGCCTGCAGCAGGCCGGTTTTGTCCCACTGCCTTTTGAACATCTCGGCATCCACGCTCAACAGCAACAAGAGATGGTCACTTTGACCTGGCCAGCCACTGTGGGAAGGTCTTATCAAGTGGAATACTCCACCAATTTGCTCTATTGGTACACCTCGCCGACCCAGGTCACCGCGACAAATTCCATCGCAAGCTGGACCGATACCCTGGGTACGAGTCAAAAATACTACCAGGTATTTCAATACAGTACGCCATAACAGCCTGTTGAGAAATTATGGACATTGCTGCTGAGAGAATTTTTGGCCCGTGGCGCGGAGCCGGGACCGGCCATGTCCTTCATGGACCTGGACACGACGAGCGACAAAGCCACGGCACAAAAGGACCTCAGCCCGGAGGGTTCCACCAGGAATGGCCCGGCGACCTCGTTGCTTCTCAGCCACAGGTTCACGGTGGACATGCTCCTTCGTCGCGCCTCGT
>JBOHXA010000657.1:0-6260 GCA_050737335.1 Limisphaerales bacterium
ATATTGAGGATGCCCCGGAAGACTCACCCCAAGTGAGCCTCAGAGGACCGTTTTGTCTCCGACGCCAGGAAGCCGGAAAGTCAAACGCAGGATGACTGCCCCGCTAAAAATCAAGCACCTGCCCAAATCGGAAAGTCTAATCCACTTTCCGAAATCGCTGGTCAATCGCAAGTCAACTTGACCTCAAACGTTTCAGGCGGTACTTTGTCAAACTCCAAATGAGTTTCCGCATTGCGTACTTCCAAGGGCTGTTGCTCGCCGCCCTGGTTTTCAGGCTTTTGCCGGCGGCAAAGGCGCAGGCACACGTCGGCGCCGGTCACATCATTTTTTCGACCCCGGACGGACGAATCTCCTCCAACGCCCCGCTTCCGATGGTCCAGGCGCCTGAAGCGCCCGAAAACCCCAGTTTGCCAGACCATGACGCCATCGTAAATGAGTTCTCTGACCTCTTGGTCGCGCCGACGTATCCGCCGCCCATTCCAATGCTACGCCCAAATGCCCGACACCAGGATGATTTTCGGGATTCCATGGATACTCGCAAACAAATGGGCGAATTGACTCCCGCGCAAATTATGAGTGTTCCCACCTCGGAACAGATTTTCGGACTGCCCGAAAAGGTTAGCGCCCAGGATACTCAAAGAGAAAGAGGATTCTTCCAACCTGAGAGTGGCGCCGCCACAAACAGTCTGAATTTCGATTCAACGCCAATATTCGCGCAGACCACATGGGTGAAGGATTTGTCTCAGGAACAGGGCAAAAGTGACGACTCCTCCAACACCACGCGCACGGCTTCGGGATTCTTTAGCCGGCTTTTTGATAGCGCGCCGGACGGTAATGGCTTGAGCGGCTTTGGCGATCACGATTCCAGCGGCAACGCAGCGTTCTGGAGCGCGCCACGACCCGCGCCACAACCATCATCCTGGGATTCGGATCTGACCAGCGGCGCACTCACGCCGCCCGCCCCGGTCGCGGAAATAACACCGAACCCAATAGGCGCACAGGCCCAGTCCACTTCAGAATTCGCGTCGCAATCGCCGTTTACGCCGCCGCAACCAGCCGCCATGGACACGCTGCCAAAATTGCCTCCGGTTCCGTCGGTGTCCCCTCAAAACAGCGCGATGACACAGCCGGCGTCCGCGCCGTCATGGGAGCCAAGGCCACCCCCTTGGACGCAGGCTCAAACGCCTTTTGGAGCGCCTGTTCAATTGAACCCTGCGTTGCAGCGTTGATCCGGCGACACATAACACGAGGGTTTTGCTACATTTTCGCCCGGGGGATCGTCGAAGCCGATGCCGATTACGTTCCGGCCCTCAAGGGCAACCCGGAAACCGTGCATGAGGAAGTTAAAACCATCCAAAGGCAAACAACTCAACACCACTTTGGACCATGCCTGTTTGCTTGGCCTTCTGCAATTTTGACGCGTCTTCCCGGCTGGTACGTTGTTGAAAAGAGACTCCCGCTGGCTTAATTTGTTCTCGCCAGGGTTAAAATATCAATATGCAGTGGATTGACATTTTGGTTGGAGCGGTGTTGCTGCTGTTTGGACGGCGGTTGTTCTGGCTGTTTGTCGGTTGCATCGGTTTTATCGTCGGGTTCGATATCGCCGGCGATCTCTTTCCGAGCCAATCTCAATTGCTGATTTTTGCAATTGCCGTTGGCCTGGGACTGCTTGGCGCCATTGCCGCTGTTTTTCTGCAACGCCTTGTCGTGGGCATTGCCGGATTTTTCGCGGGGGGCTACTTTCTTTCGGTTGCTGCCGCGGCTGTGCTGCACAACCATCAACACGTGATCCAATGGATCGCCTATGCGATTGGTGGAATTCTTGGCGGAATTTTGACAATCGTATTGCTCGACCCGGCGTTGATCATTCTATCATCACTTGCAGGCGCCACGGCTGTTTCTCAAAACGCGCCGCTCAACCAGGCAAACCAGGGAATTTTATTCATCGTCCTGCTCATTTTTGGAATCATTGTGCAGGCGCTTCAATATCGCCCTGCCAAAAAACCGCCGGAAACAAAGCAAACGGTGTAATTGCCGCACAGTTTGAATTATGCCCGATGCGGCGCATTGAGAAAGGCGGATTTCATGGCATAAAAAACCGCCGTCGGCTCCATCTTGTCTCCAAAGGGCAACGGCCGTTCCGGCAAGCCATCCGAACGTTTTCCCCATGAAACGGTCTGAAGCCAGGAATATTGATCGGCCATGCCCCACGTCAGCGTGATTTCGACTTGTCGCTCGCTCAAGGCGCTGCTTAGGAAATCACCGTACGTTTTGGCCACCAGTTTGTCCCGTTCAGTTTTGTCGGAGGGAAAGGGCCTGTCATTCACGTCGAGTTCGGTGATGAACACATGAAGTTTGAGGCTTTTCAGGCGTTTGATCCAATCCGGCAGGGTCTTGAAGGTTGCGCCGCCATTCAAATGAGACTGCAAGCCAACGGCTCGAACCGGCACTTTTCGTTTCATCATTCCCTGCAGCAAATGAAAAACACACTCGCGCTTTGCCTGGCTGCCGTCCGAATCGTCTTCGGTGCCGTAATCGTTGTAGGTCAAAAGGGCGTGATGGTCGGTTTCGTGGGCCACGTGAAAGGCATAATCGAGGTATTCCGGGCCGAGCTGTTTCGACCAAACGCAAGGGACGAGGTGATCGCCGTTCCTGGCATGCGGACGCACCGCTTCGTTGACAACGTCCCACGATTGAAATTCGCCCTTATACCGTCCCACCAGTTTTACGATTCGATCATGAATCACCTGCCGCGCCTCCGTCGGCGAAGAAATTGTGCGCGCCCACGGCGGAAGCGCGTCGTGCCAAATCAATGGATGGCCCCGCATTTTCAGTTTCCTGCTTTTGACAAACGCGCGGACATTGTCCATGCCGGAGAGGTCCCACGTGTCTCTCGCCGGCTGGGTGACCGACATGTAAATCGTATTAGTGATAATCGAAACCTGGGTTTTGAAAAGATTCAGGTAACCGGCATTTTGAAAGTCACCCGGAAATAGCGGCGATCCATACAGCAGCCCCGGTTTTGCCGCCGCCTGCGCGAGCGTCATTCCTTTCCCAACAGCTCGATTTCGCGCAAACAAGCGCATCGCTAATGCGCGCCGTGACATGAACGCCAACGCCAAGGCGCCGGTCAGGAATTGCCTTCGATTTATCATGGGCTGGTTCAGCACATTTCGGGTGATTTGCTTGCCCCGTCTCCGGAGGCTTACGCGTCATATCCCTCATTCAACTCAAATTGTTTAAGGTTGACAAATGAAAATCAGTAGCACATCCTAAAGCCCGGTTTAACGCAAGTCCGATGCATCTGGCTCGATCATCAACTTTGGGAATTGGAGGGATGGCGTATTTCCAATGGCTTCTGCTTTTTCTTTTTTTCTTTGTGTTTTTTGTCCCGGCTCGCGCGGCAAATTTCTATGATGGCGTCTCGCCAACCAATGTCCCCTGGCCAGGCGGCATTGTGCCCTACGCATTTACCAACACGTTGACGCCGGCGGAGCAACAGACTTACCTTGACGGATTGCGCGAATGGGAATTGGCCGGCAACGTTAAATTTGTCCCGCACACAACCCAGACAAACTGGATTCTTTTCTGTTACGACACCAGTTTCCGGGATTATGTCTCCGGCGGGAGTTACAACCCGCAAATCGTTACCGTTTCAAGCCTGAGCAGGGCGCAGGTATGCCACGAAATGGGGCATTCATTTGGCTTTACGCACGAGAACATCCGTCCCGATGCCGCGAATTATATCCTCGTCCTGACCAATAATATCACGAATGAACTGTCCAATATTTATTGGTTCACGATTGACCCGACGAGCGTGCCCAACGGGAACTATGATTATGAATCGGTTATGCACCTGGGCTGGGATTTTGATTCGACGGACCCGGGCGCGCTGGCAACGCAGCAGCCACGGCCGCCCAACTTTCCGCGGTATCAATATCGTATGGGAAATTATTGTCTCAGCCCCGGCGACCGCGCTGGATTGGCATATTTATACGGTCCGCCCGTCGTGCCGTTGACCAACGTCGTCACAACCACAGCCGATGTGGGCACGGGCAGTTTGCGGGCGGCGCTATACTATGTCACCGACCATCCCGGTTCAATTGTAGAATTTGATATTCCCACAACCGACCCCGGTTACAGTAACGGCGTTTTCAATATTCATCTCACCGGGATGCTGCCGCCGCTGGTATCCAACGGCAGGGGCATTGACGGTTCGACGCAGCCGGGCTTTGCAGGCAAACCGCTCATTGTTGTGGATGGTTCGCAAATCCTCCCCGAAACATATACGTCAGATACCGGATTGCTGGTCTATTCGTCGAGCAATCAAGTGAAGGACATTTCGTTTTCCGGATTTATTTGGAATGGGCTTACTTTCGCGTATGGCGACGCCTCGAATAATACGGTCTCGGGATGTTGGATCGGCCTGGACAGTACTGGCACAAATCCGTCGCCCAATGCTTTCCAGGGAATCCTCGTCACGAGCGGCTCCGGACATAATACGTTCGGCGGCACAAATGCTTCGTCGCGAAATGTCATTTCCGGCAATTCGCAGTATGGCATATACATTGGCGGGACAAACACAGGAGGCAACATCATCGAAGGCAATTATATCGGCACCGATTCCGGCGGAAGCATCGCGGTAGGGAATGGATTCAGTGGCATATTCATTGGAGACACCACCAGCGGCAACGTCATCAGTGGCAACGTGCTTTCAGGCAACATCGGCTATGGCATTTTCATGACCAACACAATAGACAATATCATTTCGGGAAATTATATCGGGCCGGATGCCGCGGGTACGAATTCCCCGGGCGTCCAATCTTATGGCATTGGGATTTTAAGCGGCGCCAACGGGAATATCATTGGGGCAGGCAATGTCCTGTCTGGAAACACCGCTTCCGGCGTTTTTATTCAAGGTCCCGATGCAGCCGGCAATATCATTGAAGGAAATCTGATTGGGACCGATGCCACAGGCAAAAATGCCCTGCCCAATGGCGGCTGGGGCATTGGGATCTGGAATGACGCGAACAGCAACACGATTGGCGGATTGACGGCTGACGCGCGCAATGTCATTTCCGGCAACACCGGCGCCGGTTACGGGATTGCCATCGGCGCCGCAAACGGCAACGTGGTAGAAGGGAATTACATTGGAACCGACATAACCGGAACGGCGCCCGTTCCGAATGGCTTCGCCGGCGTGGCTGTCGAAAGCGGCTCCGTGGGCAATCGAATCGGTGGAACGACTTCCGGAGCCGGCAATGTAATTGACTACAATTATATTGGCGTGGCCGTGTATCAATCCAATACGACGAACAATGCCATTCGTGGGAATTCGATTTTTGACAGCAGTGGGGTCGGAATTGACCTGGAAGGTTTTCCAGGCAATCACATTGGATTTGAGGCCGGCCCGGATGACTGGGAAAACTATCCGGTCATCACCAACGCTTTTGGTTACGCGGGCGGCACGATCATTCAGGGAAATTTCAATAGTTTGCCCAACGATACTTACTACATTGATTTCTACGCCAGCAGCCTCGAAGGATCGTACGGCTACGGCCAGGGCCAGGTTTACATTGGCGCTGAAAGTGTGACAACGAGCGCCGCCGGCGCCGCTCTTTTTGCCTATACAAATACTTCGGCCAATTACGCCGGGCAATACATCAGCGCCACGGCCACGGCAGCCACAGGCGACAGCAGCGAATTCGCGGCCGACGTGCTGGCCACAAATGCGCCCGCGCCATTTGCCCAATTTGGCGCCCCGTTTCGGTGGCTGACCAATGGATTTGCTTTCAACCTGACATTCGCGACCAATTTCAGTTATCACGTTCAGGCGACCACAAATCTGGCCGCTAATCCGGTTGCCTGGTTGAACCTTGCCAATTTCACCGCTGTGAACAGTTCGATGACCTTTACGGACCGTTCAGCCTCAAGCTATCACGCGCGCTTTTATCGCATCGTCTCGCCGTAACCTGGCGATGAACTGGCCATCATGACTAAATCCTGAGGCAGGCTGCGCAAGAAAAATTCGGGTCGGCGGAGGCGTATGCGACTCCGCCGCAAAGCAGGCTTGATCGTCGGGTCGGGCGTTTTTGATCTTGTTTTTACTGGGCCGGCATTTACTGCGGTATTGATTCCACCGGCCAATCCAGTCCGCCACGCCGCTCACCGTTCCGGCGTCGCTTCCGCCGCTTTCCTCGCATCCAGGACTCTTCTCGATGGTACGTAATTGGCGATGAATTCCCGATAAAAGTCCGCAA
>JBOHXA010000658.1:0-4765 GCA_050737335.1 Limisphaerales bacterium
ATATTGAGGATGCCCCGGAAGACTCACCCCAAGTGAGCCTCAGAGGACCGTTTTGTCTCCGACGCCAGGAAGCCGGAAAGTCAAACGCAGGATGACTGCCCCGCTAAAAATCAAGCACCTGCCCAAAACGGAAAGTCTAATCCACTTTCCGAAATCGCTGAAGCCAGCGTTAAGAAATTGTCAACCGGCGTTTCCGACGGTATGCTGCACATTTGTGTTAAACACCCAACAACTTGGCGCGCTCAAGGCCGCAAATTGCGAGGTGGCAGTGGACAATCTGACGCGCCAGCTCTACGCGACGGACGCGTCGCCGTACCAAGTCGTGCCATTAGCGGTGGCGTTTCCGAAGAGCGCCCGGCAGGCCAGTTCCATCATTCAAGCCGCCGGGCAGGCCGGCGTGCCGGTGATTCCCCGCGGGGCGGGCACCGGATTATCCGGCGGCGCAATTGGGGAAGGGCTGGTGATTGATTTTGCCCGGCACAATCGTGATATCGGCAGGCTGGATTTGGAACGACGCGCGGTGCGTGTGGGGCCGGGGGTGGTCCTGGACCAGCTCAACGCGCATTTGCGTCCCCATGGATTCCGGTTTGGGCCGGACGTGGCGCCCAGTTCGCGCGCAACGCTGGGAGGAATGATTGCCAATGATTCCTCGGGCGCGCACACGCCCGTTTACGGCACCACAGGAATGCATGTCACGAGCCTGGATATTGTCATGGCTGATGGGCAAATGGTTGAAGTGCGTGAAGACAACGACTCCCTGCCCCGGCAACGGGGATTGATTGAAAGCATTGTCTCATTCAACGCGCTGGCGATCGCCGAACATTTCCCGCCGGGGCTTTTGAAGCGCTGGCCGGGCTATGCCCTGGCGAGGGTCGCCGAAAACCCGTCCAACCTGTTGCGCATCCTCACGGGCAGCGAGGGCACGCTGGCGGCGATCACCTCCGCCGAATTAAAAATTGTTCCCCTGCCCGATGAGCGCGGCGTGGGTTTGTTCTTTTTTGATTCGGTTGCCGAGGCGATGCAGGCTACGGAAGAATTGCTGGAACTGAAACCGGCGGCAATTGAACACATTGATCGCGCGTTGTTTGACCAAACGCGAGAACACAGGGAATTCCAGGCCGCGCGCGATCTGATGCAACTGGACGCCAATCCGTGCCAGGCGATTTTGATTGTTGAGTTTTTCGAAGGAGCCAAAGAGGGCCTTTTGAAGCTGCGGAAAAAGAAATTGGGCCTCCGGAAATTAATTTTGGAATCACAGGCGCAGGCCAACCTGATTTGGGAAGTCCGCAAGGCGGGACTTTCGCTGCTGACCAGCCGCAAGGGAGACGCCAAGCCGGCTTGCTTTATCGAGGATGCGGCGGTGCGTCCGCGGGATTTGCCGGCTTACGTGAAAGCTCTTGAAGATTTAATGCGCCGGGTGGACGTCAGCGCGTCCTATTACGGCCATGCCGCGTCCGGCTTGCTTCACGTGCGTCCGGTCCTGGATTTGCACAATGGCGGGGACCTCAAAAAATACCGCCAAATCGCCAATGAAGTATCGGCGCTGATTTCGCAGTTCAAAGGATCGCTGGCCGGAGAACACGGCGTGGGGATTGCGCGCACGGAATTTCTGAAGCAGCAGGTTGGCGAAGAGATTTATGAGTTGATGCGCGAAATCAAGCGGTCGTTCGACCCGAATAATGTTTTCAATCCCGGCAAAATCATCTCCGACGGGCGGTATGAAATTGACAAGCATTTGCGGATGGGCGCGGGTTATAAATTGAACCTGCCATTTGAGCCGCGGCTGGCCTTTGCCGCGCGGGATGGATCGTTCGTGGCGAATTTGGAGCAGTGCAACGGCAGCGGCTCGTGCCTGAAATTGACGCCGACGATGTGCCCCACGTATTTGGCCACTGGCGAAGAAATCATGACTACGCGCGGGCGCGCCAACATCATTCGCGCGGCGCTCGAAGCGCGGGAAATTCCAGACCCGTTGCGGTCCGCGGAATTGGACGCCGCGTTGAGCAATTGTCTTTCATGCCGCGCCTGCTCGACGGAATGTCCGTCCAATGTCAATATGCCGCTGCTCAAAGCCGAAATGCTCCATGCGCGCATTCGCCGGGATGGATTGACGCTGCGAGACCGCATGCTCAGCAACGTGGATGGTCTGGGACGCGCGGGATGCCTATTGCCGGGACCGGCGAATTTGGTGATGAATTCGGCGCCATTTCGGGCGCTCCTTGGAAGGGTTTTGGGGTTCGCTCCCCAACGTACGCTGCCGCCGTTCGCAAAAAAGCGGTTCGATCGCTGGTTTGCCAGGCGCAAAGCGCGTCCGGCGCCGACGCGACATCGGGTTGTCCTTTGGGACGACACATTTGTGCGCTACTACGAACCCAACATTGGGATGGCGGCGGTCGCGGTTTTGGAAGCGGCGGGATTTGAGGTGGCATTGCCGGTGGAGCGGAAGTGCTGCGGCCGACCTGCGTTCAGCCAGGGAAATCTAGACGAGGCGGAACGGTTGGGCCGGCATAATTTGGGGGTATTGGCGGCCACGGGCGACGCCCCGATCCTGTTCCTTGAGCCATCGTGCTATTCTATGTTTGTCGAGGACTATCATGAGTTAAGTTTGCCGGGGGCTGGTCTGATTTCACCCCGATGCTTTCTGTTTGAAGAATTCATGAACAATTTGTTGGCAAATGAGCCGGATGCCCTCTCATTCGATGGTGAAAAGGAGCGCATTGCGATCCATGCGCATTGTCATGCCAAATCGCTGGCAAAAGCTCATTGCATGGAAAGCCTTGCGGGCCGGTTGCCCAACCGCAGCGTCAGCCTGCTCGATACGGGATGTTGCGGCATGGCCGGCGCGTTTGGAATGTTGGAATCGAAGTATGAATTGTCCATGAAAGTGGCGCGGCCGCTGGCCGAATTGCTTAAGGGGTTGCCCTTTGGGACAATTGTTGTCGCCTCCGGAACAAGCTGCCGTCATCAAATCCAGCACCTGGTGCCTGTCAAGCTTCGGCATATGGCGGAGGTTTTGGCAGAGGCGTTGACCTGATTCCACCCCCTCGTCGCCACGCCGAGATCCACAACTCGAATGCCCTGACCACTCGATTCTCTTGGAGAGGCATCCGCCGCGCTTTAATTTTCCAACTTTGCAAGGTGAGCCCTATTCCAGTTGCACAATGACCATGAATCTGTTTTTCTATTGAAAGTTAGATGGCATGAAATTCAGCGTGCAGCAGATGGCTTCGGTCGAGTCCGAAATCCTCAAACAGGTGCGGGCACATCCGGGCATTTCACGGGTTTCGCTGGCCCGCAAGCTACAGATTGCCCCTTCGACAGTCGGCAACTATACGGCTCGTTTGATTTCTGAAGGATTTATCATCGAGGACCCGGACAAAGTGGATTTCGAGATGGGCCGGCCTCCGACAGCGTTACGGTTGAACCCGGACGGCGGCCAATTCATTGGCGTAGATTTCGAAGCTCGCAATATCATGGCCATGGCGGTGGACTTTTCGGACCGGCCCTTAAAGCAAGCGCACAAGGACATCGAGCAGTCGGACTCTGTACGGGCCATTATTGAGAAAATAGAGGAGGCGATAGAGCAGGTGCTCCCCGACAGTGAGGGACGCCTCCTGGCGATTGGCGTGGGTGTGCCGGGATTGGTGAACCCGGGCACGGGTATTGCGGTGCATTATAAGTACATCAGCGACTGGCAGAACGTCGCGCTGGCCGGTCCATTGGCTAAAAAGTTCGGGGTGCCGGTTTATTTGGAGAACAACGCGCGATCCATGGCGCTGGCGGAATTGTGGTTTGGCCAGGGCCGTGGACAAACGGACTGGCTTTGTATCGGAATCCGCAGCGGCATTGGCGCCGGAATTGTCGCCGGCGGCCAACTGCAACGCGGCGCAAATAACCGGGCGGGTGAAATCGGCCGATGGGTCTGTCCGAAATTGCCCAAGCACCCGTTTTTTTTATCAAGCGAGGGCGAAACGCCGGCTAAAAGAATGGAGCTTCAGGAAGTGGCGTCGGTCCGGGCCATTCTGGGCGCGATGGAACGCGCGCGAGTGGCGGGTAAAAAAACCTTGTTATCACGGCGGGACGGCCCGTTGAATTTTCAGGACGTGCTCGATGCGGCCAAACAAAGGGATCATCTCACCGTGGAGATCATCGGCGTCGCCGCTGAGACCCTTGGCTGGGCGGTCAGTGAATTGTCATTTGCATTGAACCCGTCCCGGGTGATTCTGGCCGGACCGCTGACATTGCTGGGGGAAATCATGCTGCAACCGTTGCGCGAGTGCGCGCAGGAATTATTGCGGGAATCCGGCGCTGACGTGCCGGTCATCGTCAATTCGACCATGGGCGAATACAGCGGAGCGCTGGGCGCGGCGGCCCTGGCGGTTCATGAATGGAAGCCGCGGATGGTTTAATTTACGGCTGCTTCTTGAGGAAAGGCCCGAACAATTCGATGGGCAGCGGCAAAAAGATGGTCGTGTTGTGTTCGTTGGCCATTTCGCGCATCGTTTGCAGATAGCGCAGTTGGAGGGCTATCGGTTCTTTGCTGATGACGGCGGCGGCCTGCGCCATTTTTTCGGCGGCCTGGAATTCGCCCTCGGCGTTGGTGATCTTGGCGCGGCGTTCGCGTTCGGCTTCGGCCTGCTTGGCCATTGCCCGCTTCATGCTGTCGGGCAGCGACACGTCCTTGACTTCCACAGCGGTGACTTTAACGCCCCAAGGCTCAGTCTGTCGGTCAATGATTTCCTGCAAACTCTTGTTAATGCTGTCC
>JBOHXA010000659.1:0-4983 GCA_050737335.1 Limisphaerales bacterium
CCGGCGCGACAACCAACGGGGACGGCTATTTGCTCTATGCCAACCAGCAGGTCAGCCCGGCCAATGACATCAGCGCCAACGTCGTCCCTGACCTGTTTATGACGCTCAGCACCGGCGATGTGCTGCAAGGCAGCTTTACCGTTGGGTCCAATTCGAATCTTGTCGCCGCCGCGGCGGGAAGTCTCGACGGGCCGGTTAACGTCCTGGTCTCGCCCAATGGCGCCCTCGAGGGAAACCAGGTGGAATTGAACTTCAGCGCAAACGCCAATACTGGTTATAGTATCTGGTCTTCAACAAACCTCGTAAACTGGCAATGGGTTGGAACGGCGGCGCAACCGGGGCCGGGGCAGTACGAGTTCTTTGATCAACTTGCCACGAATTCGCCCTGTCGGTTCTATCGGATAACGTCGCCGTAGCCCATGACCCTTTCCGCTGTTCCACCAAAATGCGGTACCAAGATGCGCGGCTTGTGACGAACCACATAAATATGCGGTGGAACACCGTGCGGCAATGTCCTATACTCGGGCATCGCTTGAAAAATAGCATTCGGGATGATGTTGCCTCCAGGCGCGCCCTGAATTCAAAACATTTTCGTAATTATGAAAGACCGAATACTTCTCCTTTCCGCAACTCTGGCGTTAATGGCCGCACCGATGGCAAACCGCGCTTCGGCGCAGACGGTCGCGTTTGATGATGCCGCGAATTACACCACCTGGACTAACGGCCAGAACGCCGGCTCCGGCTTTTTGCCCTGGGTATTGACGGCAACCAACGCGTCTGGAGTCTATGGCGGGCGCTATATTGACACGGGGTCCCAGGCGATTAGTTCGTCCACAAAAACGTGGGGAGTTTACGGGAATGGCCCCGGCACAGGCGGCCCCTTCTCGATGTGCTATCGCGGCATGAGCAATGCCCTGGCGGCGAATGAAGTCTTCAAGGTCAAAATCGAAAACAATGGCATGAATTACGCCATCGCGCCATACGGTTACGTCGGTTTTTGCCTGCGCAGCGATAATAACACGAATTTTGCCGATGAAAATATCATCGTGGATCCCGGAACCCTTTTTGCCTTTTACAATGCCGGCAACGTGGACGACTGCTATATCTATGATGGTAACGGCTTGAACGACAGCGGCATTACATGGGCGCAACTCAATGCGGGCCTGACGCTGGAATTCTATCTTTTGTCGTCCGATACCTACGAGCTGATCATTAAGGACGCCACCGATTCCGCCGTTTTGGCCAGTTATCCCATTTCACCACTTGCCTCCAGCGGCAGCATTATCACGTTCGCCGGGTTCGAGGTGAATAATTCAGCAAACCAGAATGTCTTCTTTAACGATCTTGACGTCGCGCCCGCTTCCACCGTTCCTCCGATCATTGCCCTGACATCGCCTACGAATGACGAAATTTACGCTGCCGCGCCGGCCCAGCTTTCTTTTGATGTCACTTCCATGTTTTCAACCATCAGTTCCAACGGCGTAAACCTCGTCCTCAATGGCGTCAACGAGACAAACCAAATGTCCTTTAGCGGCAGCGGCACGGCGAATTTGCAGGTCACATTGAATCCGCCGTTGCAGCCGAACTCCGTTTTCAACGGCACCATCATCGCGGTGGACGCCAATGGCAATTTGGCCACCAACACGTTCACCTTCAACACGTGGCTGCCCGAATACAATAACGTTTACATCGAGGCGGCGGACTATAATTACAGCGGCGGCTCATTCCTTGACAACGCCTTAAGCGTGCAATTAGACAATCCCGAACCACCCGGCTCGTATTTGCAGCCCAACCAGGACTACAGCGCATTTGATTTGTTGGGTTTGCAAGGAGTGGATTATTCGGTCGAGACAAACATCCCGGGCCAGACAAACGCCTATCGCATCGGCGACCTGCCGGGAACTGAAGCGGCCACGGACGTGGACCATGATAATTTCGCCGCAAATGGCTTCCAACCCTATGACCTGGACTACAACGAATACGGCAATTGGGAAGACTATACACGCGAGTTGAGCAACAATGTGACGTACGCCGTCTATGCCCGCATGGCCGGCTTCGGCGCCAATCCCACGGCGTCCTTCGAGCGCATGGCATCGCCCACGGTCAACTCGACCAATCAACCCGGCGCCGTCCTGGGAACCTTCGTTTGCCCTCAAACCGGCGGCACGCAGAACTACACGTTTGTGCCCTTGACGGATTTCTTCAGCAACCCGGTGCTGATCAACTTTGGCGGCACAAATACGTTCCGCATCACGGACATTGGCGGCAATGGCTCCTATAACGTCGCGTATCTACTCCTCCAGGCCACGACCAATACCGGCACACTCCGGCCCTATGTCACGTCCGGCTTTCCGTACCCCGGCGCGCAGGGGGTTAACCCTGAAAATCCCGTTTCATTCACGATTGCCAATGACCAGACGGTTGTTGACGCCGACAGCATCCAGTTCGCCATCAACGGAAGCAACGTCACCAGCAGCCTCATTCTCAGCAACAACGCCGCCGGAACCGTTGTCACGTATCAGCCGACGTATCCGTACCTGTTGCCGCCGGGAACGAACATAGCCGCGGTGATATTCAGCGATGGCACAGTCTCAAAGACCAACACGTGGCAGTTTACCGTTGAAACGCTGCCCACGCTTCCAGCGTCATGGGCCTTGCCGTTGACGGGCAATTACGCGCGCGGTTTTTCCGAGGAAATCGCCAAAGGCGACGACAGCGCCACCGACGCTGATTTTCCGCCCAGCGTGGCCCGGGCCGTGGCGCAATTGGACGGCACGCTCACAAATTCCGCCACCGGCGCGCCGTATGCAAACGAAGCGCTGAATGGAGGACTCTACCTCGAGACCAACACCATTAATTACGCCGTTGATTCGCTGTTTGACGGCCTGTTTCCGCCCGCCAGCCCGTTCCCTGACATCGCCCCGGGCGAGACGAATAACGTGGCGATGGCGGCGGACATGTACGCGCTTTTGTCTCCGGGCGTCTATAATTTTGATGTGTATAGCGATGACGGCTTCCAATTCTCCGCCGGCGCGACTCCCGCCACCACGAACATGATTTTGGGAATCGCCGATTACGGACGCGCCGCGGCGGGAACGGAGTTTTCTTTCATCGTCACCAGCGCCGGCCTTTACCCAATGCAGCTGATTTATTTTAAATCGCAGCTCGGGGGAGGCGGCGTGGAATTGTATTCCATCGCCTTGGATGGGACGCAGGCGCTGCTGAACGATTCACATGCAGCCGGAGCCGTGCCGGTCTATTATGCAGCCGTTTCCCGGCCGCAATTGAACATCAGCCGGAGCGGCGACACGGTGGAGCTTCAATGGAACGATTCGACTTATTCACTGCAGAGTGCGCCGTCGGTTAACGGGCCTTTTACGACCATCTCTGGCGCCACAAGCCCATACTCATACACAATTACAAGTGGGCAACAATTCTTCCGATTGGCCAAACCGTAACAATTTGCCTGCTCACAACCAGGGATGAAAACGGCGGAGGAGAAACCCTCCGCCCTTTCTTTTTAGTTGATGCTATTCGAGATCACTCACTTTTTTCCGCCTGGGATGCCGCCAAACTTGTCGGGCTTGGCAACGCCATCTCGGATGGTTATTTGGTCGTTTATTATCCGCATTTGATTGTTCTGCCGGAGTATCAGGCTGGGCATCGGCACGGAACTGATGCCCTGGCTTATGGCGCTACGAGAGTTTCCACCAGCACATGCTTGTCGCTGACGGCCGCGCTATCGACTTTTATCGCAAGCGCGGCTTCCAGCGCGCGGGCGGGACCGAGCCTATGGGGATTTATGCGGCATGACCATTGAGAATAACCGATCCATTCTCAAACGACAGAGACGTGAGCGCTTATGCGAAAAGGGCCATCCTTATCCCGGTGACCCGGCCGCAACGAGTCGGGGAGTTCGATGCTCGCCCAAATGAAAAGCCCCGCCAAAGCGGGGCTTGATGGGCGCAAGCATCGATTTCATTTTCGCCGACGGAAAGCAAACAACGCGCTCAGACTGGACATCCCCAACAGCGCCAGACTGGCAGGCTCGGGAACGGCTTCGGCCGTTATGTTTAGGGTATTGAAGTAACCGTTTTGGGTCGTGTCTGAATCGGTATATTGAAATTGGGATGTGTTGTACGTTGAACTGTCAAAGGTCCCGCTTTGGGTGAATAAGGGACTGTCGCCGTTAAAGGTCGCGACGGTGAAAGTATAGCCTTCTGCCGGACTATTCACGGCGCCGCTCACTGCCAGCGAAATATTGATTCCTGCATTCAATTCGCTGAAAGTAACCCCGGTGCTTGCGGCTGTCCCGCCATCAATACTCAACAGCATGCTGTCGCCACTGACGGTTCCGTCGTATTCAAAAAGAAAAGCGTTGCCCACCGCGGCGGATAAAAGACCCTGGCCAGGACCGACGCCGCCGCTGCCCAGGTTAAAACTAAAGGTCTGATCATACAACGACGACGAGTCGCTCACAGAACCCGCCGTGAAGGGACGTGTAAAAACAATCTCGCCGTTTGCGGGAGAACCGCCGTTGGCATACGTTGCCCAGGCATTGCTCGAACCATCTATAATCGGGGTATCACCCGAGCCGGCGAGGTAGGTGCCAACATAAGGCGGACTAGTATCGTTTTCCACGTTTACGTTCCACGCGCCGAAGCCGGTGCCGTTGTTCGCAGGGCTGGTGCTCCAGGTGCCAACGTAAAATGCGGCAGTGTCGAAGGCGGTGGCGGCGGCAAAGACCGTGACGCCTGAAAGTCCTAATGCCACGAGCGCGATGGACGCCGCTGCTCCAGGGATTTTCCCACAAATTGTCGTTTTCATAGAAAGATGTCTGAGTGTATCAATCATCTAAGTCTATGCCTACCGCATGTTTGTGCGGTTGACTATGCTCCCGTTTTTGCTTCAGGTCCGTATTCTTCATGGCAGTTGATGCGCTTTTCCAGCCCGGGATGACTTTGCCAGACTGCTTCTTCATTG
>JBOHXA010000660.1:0-6672 GCA_050737335.1 Limisphaerales bacterium
GCATTTGCCCAACATGCCCAAAAGCGCGCTGCGCCCGTTCTTTGGTTCCAACAACCGTGAGAGACGGTAATGTCATCAACGGGTTGGTCGAGGGTAAGTCAGCGGCGGCGCGGAATCAGTCAGTAACACGGCGGTGAACGAAGCGATTGCAACGCGACGGAAATTCATGCGGACGGCCCGGATTGGAACAAACAATTCCCGCCGCTTCAATGGTTAATTTCTGAACAACGATGATGCTAACCCGCCGTCCGGGCTTGATCCTTCCGGTTGGCTTTCCGCTTTCACATGAATTTTATCCTGTCAATTCGGTTCATCCTGTCCTATCTCATAGCACACTAAAATGACGAACGCCGAAATACCGAATCTAAATTGGAGCGTAACTTCATGCGATTACCTGCGGTATCGCCCAGGGTACCCCAAACGGTTTTTTGTCATATTACGGCAATTGGGAATTGGATTGGCTGGGCAGGATATTCTTGATTTAGGCTCGGGGACCGGGGCCTTGGCGGTGCCGTTTGCGCGGCAGCGGGCGCGGGTCACTGCGGTTGACCCCGCTGAGGGACAGGTTCAGGCCCAACAATTGGCGGCGCGGCGGTATAGCCTCAAAATTAAATTTAAGGTGCGACACGCGGAGAAGACCGGCCTGCCGGATTATTCTTTTGATGCCATCACGGCGAGCATGTGCTGGACATATTTTGATCTTGAACGGATGAAGACTGAGGTCCCGCGGCTTTTGCGGCCGGGCGGATTGCTTTTGGTGAGCAGCCTTCTTTGGGAGCGGCAGGAAATGGATGGGAAGGGTATTGTCGCGGGAACAAATAAGTTGATTGGGAAGTATAATCCGGAGGCTCGGAAAATGAAGCGTTGGTGGAATCCGGATGTTGTTCCGGATTGGTCGCGGGATTGGCTGCGCTTAAAAACATTTCATGAGTTTCAGATTAACGTGCCCTTCACTCGTGAGTCGTGGCGCGGCCGGATTCGGGCCTGTCGTTGGATTGGCGCCGCGTTGACCGCGGAACGAACGGAGGCATTTGATCGGGAGCATGAGGCATTGTTGGAGCGGATTGCGCCGGCGACGTTTGATATACCGCATCGAATCACAATGAGAATCTTTGAAGCGTTGAAGCGTTGAATTGAAATGGGATGAATCGCCCGCGGGCGCGAATAAAAAACGAAGTTTTATCCGCGGGATTACGCAAATTGTCGCGGATTTGTTTTCAATGAGGAAAACGGGGCTTGTCGCGCCAGCGAGGGAGGCGCGTGCGCCATTTCTTTTTTCAATTTGCGGCGTTCGCTATTGCGGATTATGGTGTCGTCATGAAGAATTCAAATGCCTTCATGGTTTCCCTGGCTCTCTTCGTTTCCTTTGGTCTGGCCGTATCATCAACGTCTGCCGATCAGGTTACGCTGCGGAATGGAGACGTTTTGAATGGAAAAGTACTGGCGGTCACAACCAATAGTCTCACGCTGCGGGATGAGAGTCTTGGGACGTTGACTTTGCCACGGGTCAAAATTGCCAATATCAAATTTGGCGCGATGGCGACGGCGTTGCCACCTGGCGCATTGTCTTTGACCTATCCAAATGCGATTCAAGCGCAAGCTAATCCGGGCACGGCGGTGGCTTCCCCATCGCAATCGAATTCATCCTTTTCGCGCCTTCAGGCAATGCTGCGCGAAGTTCGCGGGCATGGCAATCTGGTGCAGGAGGTCGAGGCGGAGGTCCTTGGTTCGGGCGCAAGTCCGGCGGCGGTGAATAAATTCAATGAGTTGCTTGACGGCCTGAGTAGTGGGCAAATTGATTTGAATGGATTGCGGTCACAAGCGCAATCGGCGGTCAATGAGTTGCAGGAATATAGGAATGAGTTGGGGCCGGATGCGGGCGATGAACTGGGTGGGTATCTGTCTATTTTGAATGCTTTTCTGCGAGACACCGCCCCGACCAACGGCGCGGCGCCTTGAGGACCGTTGAAAGTTCATTTTGGCAATCTTCCTTCGTCCGCAACACAGGTGGACCTCGCCTTATCCCGTCCCAACCGCGAATGCCGGCAGCCGTAGGTGAAATAAATGAGAAGGCCGATGATCAGCCAGATAATGAGACGAGCCCAGGTATCGGGCGGCAAATTGGCCATCAGATAGCAGCAGGATAGAACCCCCAGCGGCGCGGTCAGCCAGACGGCCGGCGTGCGAAAAGGACGCGGAATTTTAGGATCGGTGAATCGCAGCACAAATACGCCCGCGCAGACTATCGCAAATGCCAGTAGGGTGCCGATGGACACAAGCTGGCCCAGCAAGCCGATGGGAAACAGCCCGGCAATGGCCGTGGCGGCGATTCCCACGATGATCTGCGAGATCCAGGGTGTGCGGAATCGCGGATGGATCACGCTGAAGACGGGCGGCAGAAGACCGTCTTTTGACATCATATAAAAGATCCGGGGCTGCCCCAGCAGCAGCACCAAAATGACCGAGGATAGTCCCGCGATCGCGCCGATATTAATCAATGGGACAAGCCAATGAAGCGAGGGACCGATGGAACTGACGGCCAGGGCGATTGGCGCCGGGACGTTTAGCCGCGTGTAATGGATAATCCCCGTGAGAACGAGCGACACCGCGATGTAAAGCACGGTGCAAATCCCAAGTGAACCAAGCAGGGCGATGGGCATGTCGCGTTGCGGATTTCGCGCTTCCTGCGCGACGGTGGACACAGCGTCAAATCCGATATACGCGAAGAAAATCACCCCGGCCCCACGCACCACCCCGCTCCAGCCAAATTCACCGGGTCCCAGTTGCGGCGGTACAAACGGATGCCAGTTCGCGCGATTGATATAAGCGGCGCCCACGACGATGAAAAGAACAATGACCGTCAATTTCACCACGACGATGACATTATTAAAATTCGCCGATTCCTTGATGCCCACGACTAGAAGAATCGTGATGATGGCCACAATCACCATCGCCGGCACGTTGAGCACGGCGCCGGTGCGCACCCAGCCGTGGACAAACAATTGCCAGACGTCCCACCAGTGCGCGCCCGGCGGCAGCGGATGGTCATAAGGCGCCGACGTCAACGCCGCTGGAATCGCGATGCCGAAGTCTTTCAGAAATGAGACGACGTAACCCGACCAACCGACCGCGACGGTCGCGGCGGCAAAAAGATACTCGAGGATCAGGCTCCAACCGATGATCCACGCTACGAGTTCGCCCAGTGTGGCGTAGCCGTAAGTGTAGGCGGACCCCGAGAGCGGAATCATGGAGGCAAATTCCGCGTAACAAAGCCCGGCGAACACGCAAGCCACACCGGAAAGGATAAATGAATAGACGATGGCCGGCCCGGCATAGGCCGCCGCTGCCTGGCCAGTAAGAACAAAAATGCCCGCGCCGATGATGCATCCGATACCCAGCGAAGTGAGGTTCACCGGGCCAAGCACACGCTTCAGACGGGTGTCCCCGACGACTTCAGCCTGCAAGTCGGCAACGCTTTTTCGACGGAATAGATTCATGACGGGGAGCAGTGTCAAGTTTCCATCTTTTTTGGCGGGCGGAGCGCGGCGGCGAATTTTTTCAGGAATTGCGAGCGTTCCTGTTGAAATTTCGGATCAAAGACGGATTTGCCGGTGATGAGCCGGGTCAATTGAGGAAAGGCCACCGGAAACATGGTCAAAGATCGCATCGTGAGCATCACGTCGCGGGCATCGAAGTCCGGTGAAATTTGGCCGTGTTCCTGTCGCTGGCGGATGCGTTGAAGTCCCCGGGCGGTCGCATCAAGGCGCTCCTTTTCGTCAATGACCTTTTGCCAATTGCCTTCCAGGGCCTCCCATTGAAAGAGCCGGACCCAATCGGCGTCCTTGCACGCCGCCTCAAACCAAAACGGCAACGTTTCTTCAGGATCGCCAGACAAGGTTTCGGCCCATGACCGGCGTTCACAGATTTTTCGCCGGAGAACGGCCTTAAACAATTCCTCTTTGTCGCCGAAATAATGGTAAAGCATGCGCTTGTTGATACGGGCGCGGCGGGCGATGACATCCACGCGGGCGCCGGCAAAGCCCTTGGCGGCAAACTCCTTCAGCGCGGCCGAAAGAATGCGTTCGCGGGAACGCCCGGGGTTCCGCGGAGGATGCGAACTTTTCTTTGAGGAGACGGGCATCGTGGATATAAGTAACCAATGGGTTACTTGATGGCAAGCCTATTCGCTGCGGATCGCATGGTCGGGCGGCGGTTCCTGCGAGGGTCAGGCGACTATTTGGGGACGACCGCTTGGCGGGCTTCCATTTCGCGCATCATTTTCAGGGCGGCGTCGCGGGAAACGCCGTGGCTCACCGAGAGGCCGAAGCGCCGTTGCAGGTATTCGTCCAGTCGGATCCAACGATCGCCATCTTTGACCTGGCCGGTCCAGGCGCAAATGGTGACGAAATGCTGGAGTTTTTCGACGCGCAACAGGATGAAAACGATAAAAATGAGCGCGACGGCGACGGTGCATATCAGAAGAACGGTGGCAATTTGCCCCGAAATGGCATCGTTATCGGTGCGTGTGGCGCGTTCGTTCAACTGGTTTTCCTCATCCTGGCTCATTTGAAACAAGACACGATTGATTTGGTCCATCGTCTTTTTGCCTTCGGATGTGAGCGAGACAGCGAGCATATCGGGCAATTTGCCGGGCTCCTTCATTTTGTCCGGGTCAATACCGAGCCGGACACTGATTAAGTCCTGCAGTTGGGAAATGTTGGTCTGCTGGATTATGCTTTTGCCGACCAATCCCTCGAGTGTGACGATGTCTTTTTGGACGGATGCCATGGCGCTGCCGTAGGAATTGAGGTAATCGGAGCCGCCAGCCAGCATGTAGCCGCGGCGCTCCGTTTCAGCGTCGAGCAGGTGCAATTGCGTCTGTTCAACCACATTCACGACTTTGTAAGTGTGTTCAACCTGCCAGAAGGATTCGTGATAGCGGCCGCTGGTCTCGCGCACGAGCCAGCCGACGGTCAGCAACGCAAGCAAGGGCAGGGATAATCCGAGAAAAAACAGGGTTTTATTGGGACTTCTGTCTGCTTTCATAATTTTAGGTTTCCGCAATTGCAGGTTTCTGATTGTGCCAATGATGTTGTTGCTCATAGGCATGGGCGATGCGCAAGAGCACTTCCTCGCCAAACGGTTTGCCGAGCAGTTGCAGGCCGATGGGCAGCTTCGGATCGCTCGTGAAACCACAGGGGACACTTATGCCGCAGACGCCGGCCAAATTACAGGAAATGGTGAAAATGTCCGACAAATACATTTGCAGCGGGTCATCGGCTTTCTCGCCGATTTTGAACGCTGGCGTGGGACTGGTGGGCGTGACAATCGCATCCACTTTCTCAAACGCATCCAGAAAATCCTTTCGGATGAGCGTGCGGACCTTTTGCGCGCGAAGGTAATAAGCGTCGTGATAACCGCTGCTCAAAACATAGGTGCCGAGAATGATCCGCCGTTTGACTTCATGGCCGAATCCCGCGCCCCGCGTGCGGCTGTAAAGCCCGCGCGCGTCAGCGCCTTCGGCGCGCGCGCCGTATCGGACGCCATCGAACCGCGCCAGATTTGCCGAAGCCTCGGCCGTTGCGATAATATAATAAGTGGCGACCGCGTAATCGGTATGGGGCAGCGAAATTTCAACAATTTCCGCGCCTTGTCCCTGAAGTGTCTTCACCGCGGCGTCCACGGCAGACTTGACTTCCGGATTGACGCCGCCGATGTTGTATTCCTTCGGCAAACCGAGCCTGATCCCGCGAATATTTTCTTTCAGTCCTTCGGCGTAATCCGGAACTGGATAGTGAGCACTCGTTGAGTCGCGCGGATCGTGCCCGCTCAATACGCCGAGTAATGTCGCGGCATCGAGGACGTTTTTGGCAAGAGGGCCAACTTGGTCGAGGGAGCTGGCAAAAGCAACCAGGCCAAAGCGTGAAACGCGTCCATAAGTGGGCTTGAGGCCAACGACACCGCAAAGCGCGGCGGGTTGGCGGATGGACCCGCCAGTATCGGTGCCCAGTGCCGCGATGGTTTCGTCAGCGGCGACGGCTGCGGCCGAACCGCCCGAGGAACCACCGGGAATGCGTTCCAGGTCCCACGGATTATGGGTGATTCCAAATGCCGAGTTTTCAGTGGAGCTGCCCATGGCAAATTCATCCATGTTGCACCTGCCAAAAACAACAGCGCCCGCTGAACGGAGCTTTTCAATCGCTGTGGCGTCATAAGGCGAAATAAAGTCGCCCAGGATTCGGGAAGCGCAATTAAGTGGCTGGTTTCTGACTGCCATGATGTCTTTGATAGCAATCGGGATACCAAGAAGGGGCCGTTCACGGTGGGTTGTGCCTCCCGACAATTCGTGGTCGGCGGTGTCGGCTTGCGCGAGGGCGTCCTGCGCATTCCAACTGATAAAAGCATGAATTTTATTGTCAACGCGCGCGATTCGGTCGAGACAGGACTGCATGAGTTCGCGCGCTGAAATTTCCCGGGCGGCCAGACGGGGCGCAAGCTCGGAAATGGTGGATTTATTTAAGGACATAGGTTGTCTAACGAATGACGGTTGGGACAGCTCGCTGGATCGTCCCTGGCCGGTTGGCGGCGCAACGAACGTCATTCAACTTCCTAATGCGATTGTTCCGCCCGCTGTATGGCCGGCGGTGACGCGGCGCGCTATCCCTGCCACCC
>JBOHXA010000661.1:0-1254 GCA_050737335.1 Limisphaerales bacterium
TTCTTAAAGAACATGGGGTGGTAAAGGATTCGAAAGCGGTTCTTGCCGTCATACCCCAGGGGCGGCTCAAAAATTCCCAGGGGATTGTTGGTGCTGAAAAAAGTGGAGACATCCATATCAACACGCGGCCTGGTCTCATTGTCAAAGTAATAGCGGATGTGAATCCCTTTATACACGGGCGCCCCGTGCCAAATATTCATCTGCTGGCGGTAAAGACATCCCGGGCCCATCGCGTCAAAAATGACACATTCACCGTTGGTATCCATGTACAGCGGAAAATATTGCCAGTCATAATTGTCTCCCGCGCGATCATAGGAGCAAAACTGGCGCGTTTCCATCCCTGTGCGCAAAAAAGGAAGCGAATCCACCCGAAAAGCCGCGGCCTCAATCATTGCGGCCGGCGTCATGGCGATGGATTCCGCGCCTCGAACGCGTGTCAGGGCGCAAAATCCAAGCAAAACCAGGATTATCCAGGCCGTTAAGGGATGGTTGAACATTTTTGTCGAGTTTGGCGTCTATCGCCTGCCGCCGTCAACTTCGATTCCATACCGATTGCGCGCAATTCATGATCCAGACCGTCCATTTGAACCATACCGCCGGTTTCCATTTGGAAATTGAGAGGGGTTTTTCTATTGAAGAGGATAATACCTGCTGCCGCCAGCCACGGCTCAGGGCCGCGACCGCGACCGCCGGGTCCCGTCTCAGGGACGCGGCGCTGGTAACGGGACGGGGCAGCGCCGGCCCGGATTGCCTCGCGTCGAGTCATCATAGATTTCTATCCGTCAACATCATGCGAATGCAACTATTTCAAACAGGAATGCGTTTGTTGCCGTTGCCGCAGGCCGCCATAACAGCGCTGCAATCGAGGCAGCTTCCAAACCCCGGGGCATCACGTCAACAGTAGCCGCTGGCCCAGAAAAACTCTTCATTTTTTGGGATACTGCCAGACCCAATCACCTTTCCCGATGTCCACTTGGCCGCTCCTGGCAAGCGCAACCGTGCCGCCGTCGTCGGAATGGTTCCAGCCGATGGAATAAAGAATGAATTGTTGGTCCGAGGTGCGGCGATAATGAAGCGGCCGACCGTTAGTGATGTCGTGCGGCAGTTTCACCAAGAATTGTGGCGCCAGCGAGGCAAGGGAGTCAGGAAAAGCGCCGTGCGCGAGACGATAGCGCTCCAGGCCGATGGCAACGCGAGCCATATTCGCTGCATTTTGCTCAAATCCGAAATCTTTCGCCACCGCGCCCAAGGGAG
>JBOHXA010000662.1:0-1579 GCA_050737335.1 Limisphaerales bacterium
GCCCACGAACTGGCCGGTCACCGGTTCCATTTATGTTGATCAATACCTGAACAATTCCTATTTTATTTATTCCGCCAACGTCGCCACCACGCAGACCAATTGGACGGTTCCCGTGCCGATTCCGGCGAGCAACCCGGGCAGCTATTCCTTCGTGAGTCTGGATTACGTCACCAACTACACCAGTGATTTGTTTGTGGCCACCACACCGACGAACATCCTCAATGGCGCCCCGGTTGGTCTTTGGTCCTATAATTCCATCCTGGAGTCCGGCGGTCAGGTCAGTTTTACGGTGGCGGCCCCGCCGGCTTCCAGCACCAATCACACGCTGGTGGCGCATTACAGTTTCGACAACAGCGGCGATCTCGGCATGGACTCCTCCACGAACGGCAACGATCTTGAATGTGGCAGCAGTTGGGGAGATAATAACTACCAGCAATTCACCACCGACGCCGAAATTGGCGGCGGGGCCGTGCAATTTTTCGGCGAAAGCAGCATGACCCCCTGTGACGGCTCGCCCATCATATTAGAAAATTGGACCAATGCCCTGCTCGGCAGTTTCACGGTCTCGGCCTGGATCAATACCACCAATGTGGTGGGCAATGACAACGATCAGTTGGACGATGGAGACGGGCAAACGGTCGTCTACGTGAACAACAACGGCAATGGCGTCATTCCCCTAGGCATCACCGGAACGAAGGCGGCGATCGCCACCGGCGTGGCCCCGGGAGCTTCCGGCCAGGATACGCTGAATTCTTCCGGCACTGTGACTTCCGGGAGCTATGTGCAGGTGGTGGTGACCCGCGATGCGGGTTCCGGCCTGAAACAGATTTACATCAACGGCGTGCTGGACTCATCGGATTACGGCGAACCGGGCATATTGGATGGCGGAGCAAATTATGCGTCTATCGGTGGTGAATTGTCTGCGCCCTACACCGGTAATTTGGATGACGTGCAAATTTATTCCGG
This sequence comes from Limisphaerales bacterium, assembly GCA_050737335.1. Classification (GTDB taxonomy): domain Bacteria; phylum Verrucomicrobiota; class Verrucomicrobiia; order Limisphaerales; family UBA11358; genus UBA11358. The sequence goes on from JBOHXA010000662.1 coordinate 967, forward strand.
GGTGTTGTCCGCCACGGAAGTGGCCGCGCTCTACGCCAGCGGCGGCACGGATTTCAACACCGCGCTCGGCACCACCAACCTGAACTGGTCCACCAGTGGCGACAGTAATTGGTTTGCAGAATCCACCAACACCTACAACGGCTCGTCTTCCGCCGCCCAAAGCGGCAGCGTGATTAGCAACCAAGCTTCGGTTCTTTCGGTCACGGTGAACGGACCGGGAACACTCACCTTTGCTTGGTCTTCGATTGCCAACGACCCCAACCAAGGTTTTGATTACGAATTCGACATAGACGGGAATGATGCCGCTGACCTTTACGGTAATAATGGCTGGAATTCGGAAACGGATCCAAACACGGATCAGCCTTTTGTCATTCCCGCCGGACAGCACACTCTGACTTGGACGGTTTATGCTAATGGCGACACGGATCCGACTCAGGCCGGTTTTCTGGATCAAGTCAGCTTGCTTTACGGCAGTGCGCCGGTCATCACGCTGAATCCGTTCAGCCAGACGAATTATCCGGGTTATTCCGTGGCGTTGCTCGCGGCGGCCACCAGTAACCCGACAGCCACCTGGCAGTGGTTCCAGGTCGGTAGTGCCTTACCCATTCCGAAT